>CAYGTG010000204.1:6379-10150 GCA_964352485.1 uncultured Nannocystaceae bacterium
ACCGCGCGGTCGAGGGCTGGTTTCTCGCCATCGCCCGAAACGCGGCCCTGGATGCGATGCGTCATCAGTACCGGCGAGACCGGCGGCACGCCACGCTCGAGGCGCGGGGCGAAGTCGAGGGCATGGGAGTGTCGATGGAGCGTCTCGACTCCGAGGCCGCGCATATCGAGCAGGAGCGTGAGAGGGCCGAAGTGAGTCGGGTTCGTGCCGCGATCGACCAGCTTCCGCCAACCCAGCGCGAGGTGGTGAAGATGCACAAGCTGTCCGGGATGCCCATGGCGGAGATCTCAGACCGGTTGGGCGTGCGCCCCGGAGCCCTGCGAGTCCGGGCGCACCGCGCCTACAAATCCCTGGCTCGAATGCTCAGCCCCGAGATGGCTGCGACGCCGGCCTGACGCAACGCGGGCGTGTTTCAGGCTGGCGAGGCCGTGCGCTCGACCGAACGCGGGCGGACCGAGGAGATGATGAACAGGTCATCTCCGTCCGCCAGCTCGTAGTCGGGCCCAGGGTTGATGTTCTGCTTGCCGGCGCGGCGAAGGCCGATCAGCATCACATTCTCCAGGGCCAGCTCGGCCGCGAGGTCGGCGAAGCGGAACGACCCGTTGCCTTGCAGCTTGAACGGAACGGCGTCGACCTGCTGCGGAGTCCGGTTTGAAGCGAGGTCGTTGAACAGCTGCTGAATCTGAAGCCCCTCGCGGGCTTGGGCCAGCAGTTGGGTCGTCAGTTCGGTGACGCAGATCGCCGTCGACGCGCCGGCTTTGAGCATGAGCTCTTTGTGCAGGGGCGAGACGCATTCAACGACGATCGTCAGGTCGCTGTTCGTCGACTGTAGCGCCACGAGGACCCCGAGATTGAAGGAGTCGCTGTTTTCGTCACGCTCCGAGCGTGCGAACAAGATTACGTCGTCGGCTTGGGAGATACCGGCACGCTCAAGCGCCTCCTCGTTGATGGGGGAGCCTTTGACGAAGTGGACGTGCAGACGTGCGAGAGTCTCGGGGAGCTCGTCCACCTGGTCGGTGAGGAGCACGAACTCGCGATCGTCGAGATGCGCGTCGTGCCGAAGCTCGTCGATCATCTCCACGAGCTTGGCCTCACCGGGGTAGTTGATCAGGACGATGTGTCGACGGAAGTTGAAGTCGTTCATCCCTCGGAGTTCCTTCGTCTTTTCTTCGATGAGGTAGGTTGTGATGACGGAGAGGCCGTACGCGAGGACGCCGCCTCCGGCGATCATCGCGGGGAACGCGATGAGGAAGCGGCCGCCAACCGAGACCGGCGCGTAGTCACCGTAGCCGACGGTGGTCATGGTGACGACGCTCCACCACAGCGAGTCCAAGAGGGTGAGCTCTGGATTGTGCGGAGACTCGAAGAGGTAGAAACCAACGCTCCCAAACGTCCAAAACATCGCAACGAAGCCCACGACCTTCAGCTGCAAGCGAGTCTGGACCTGCCTGCGTATCCGAAGCAGGAAGTGGAACAGCAACCCCATGGGGCCGTGAGCTTAGAGCACATCTCCCGGCCTGGCCATGGCCTCCTCGGGCGGGTCAGCCGCGGCGACGGTCCTGCAAAACGTCGTAGTACCGGGGGGTCCGAGGCGCTTGCGTTCGTTTTGTCGTCTCCTCGTGCGCGCGACCGCGCCCAAATGCGCTTGTAGCGTGCCGCTGGCGCTTGCCCTCGAGCGGACGGTGCGAGGCCCAGCGGTGGTCCGCCATGTGATATGGGCCGCCCCATGCAAACGCTCGTCGTCGGCGTCGCAGGTGCCACCGGTTCGGGGAAGACAACGGTCGCCCAACGTTTGGCCGAGTCCGTAGCCGATCATGTCTCGGTACTGCAGCACGACTGGTACTACCGCGACCGACCGGAGCTGACGTACGAGGAGCGGTGCGAACTGAACTTCGACCACCCCGACTCGCTTGAGACGGGGCTGCTCGTCGAGCACCTGACCAAACTGCGCGCGGGAGAAGCAATCGGTGCCCCGATGTATGATTTCACCACGCATCGTCGGGACGAGCGGTGCCTTCCGGTTCGCCCGGCCCCGGTGCTGCTCGTCGAGGGGATCCTGGTCCTCGCCGACCCGCGCCTGCGAGAGCTCCTCGACATCAAGGTGTTCGTCGACACCGATGCGGACATTCGGGTCTTTCGGAGGATCAGGCGCGACATCGAGAACCGAGGCCGGACGTTCGAACAGATCCGCCAGCAGTACTACGCCACCGTCCGGCCGATGACGCTGCAGTTCGTCGAGCCCTCGAAGCGGTGGGCGGACATCATCATTCCCGAGGGTGGCCAGAACGCGGTGGCGCTCGACCTGCTGGCTGCCAAGCTTCGTAGCGTGGTGACGACGTGAGCGACGACGAAAAAAGCAAAGATGCCGAGGCCGGCAACAAGCCGTTCTTGGAGAAGTTCAAGGCGTTCGTGAACGAGTACGGAACGATCGCGATCGCCACGTGGTTCACGATCTTCTTTGCGACGTGGGCCGCGTTCGCCGGTCTGCTCAGCGCGGGGCTCGATCTTGGCGGCTGGCTGTCGACCGGTGAAGGTTCCGGTTGGCTGTGGGGATGGGTGCAAGACTGGGGTCCGATCGGGTTGGCATACATCCCCACGCAGATCGTCAAGCCGATTCGTGCCGCGGCCACGTTCGCCATCACGCCGGTCGTGCACAAGCTGATCTACGGCAGGCTCGGCGTCGAAGATGAGTCCGAGTCCGAGTCCGAGTCCGAGTCCGAGTCCGACTAGCTTCGCTTCCGGACGCAGACCACCGTTGCCGGCTCGCTCTTCTCCCAGGAGGAAAGACGGCGTCCGCTCAACTCGTAGACGTAGGCGAAGTCGTTGTCGTCGGCGTCCACGGTTCGCGACCAGAACGAACCCTTCGCGAGCATTCCGATCGCGCCGAGCAGCTGGAGCTCTCGGCGATGCGGAAGCCGCCAGTCGTCTACGCCGTCGATCGCCAACCCGCGGCACAGACGCCGGGCGCCCTCCCATCTGGCCTTTGGGGGGTCGGTCGCCGCGGTGTAGTACTTGTTGGAGACCTTGACGTCGCGCCGCTCGATGGCCGCGGCGAGCTTGGCCTCGACCTCGGCGCTCGAGGGCGGGCTGAGCTCGGGCTCCGCGGACGCCACGGGCGCAGGTGGGTCGACGTCTGGGGTCGGGTCTACTTCGACCGCCTCTTCCACAGGCTCAGGGTCCTCCTGCGCGTCGACCGGATCGAGAGCTTCCACGTCGTCGGTCTCGGCTTCGGCCTCGGAGGGCACGGGGTCACTCTCGCCGTCGGGGTCGTCCGACGGTTGCTCGGGCTCGGAGTCGTCGGTTCCAGCTTCGTCCTCACCGGTCTCGCCGGCTGCGTCCTCTGCAGGCGGGACGGCGGCCGGGGCAGGCGCGTTGGGGTCCTGTCGCGGTGACTCGGGGTCCATGTCGGCCTCGGCATCGCCAGGCTCAGCCGCCGCGTCGTCGTCGTCCCCGTCTTGGGCCGCGGCGTCTTCGCGCAGGCTTGGATCTTGCTCGGGTGCCTCCTCTTCGCCCCGGTCATCAACAGCTGCGACGGCAGTTGCCCGCATCTCGGTCGGTAGGAACCGGTCGTAGGCACCGAGCCGGTAGCTGGCGAATGCCGCTCCGCCTACGAGCAGGACCACGAGCACAGCCCACGCTCCACCCCAGCTGCGCGGGGGCTTGGCGATGGCTGCACCGAAGTTGGCCGCGACGGCGCGCTCGGTGTCTTGGGGAGCGGCGTGGGCGTCCAGGGCCGGAACGCGGACCCGCTTGCGGTTGGTTTTCGGTGCG
>CAYGTG010000205.1:0-10131 GCA_964352485.1 uncultured Nannocystaceae bacterium
CCCTCCCCCCGCTCGGGCCGGTTGGTTGCTCGGGGCCGAAGGCGGGAGTTAGCGTCGCGAGGGGTCGAGGACTTCGCTGACTTTTGCGACGACGTCTTCGACGCGGTACGGCTTCTTGAGGAAGTCGACTTTGTCCGACATGCGCAGCAAGTCGAGCACGGGACGCTCGCCGTAGCCACTGGTTAGGATGACGCGGATCTTTGGAGCTCTGCCGCGCAGTAAGCGGAGGGCCTGAGCACCGTCCATCTGCGGCATCATGACGTCGAGAAGCACGAGATCGATGTCCGGCCGTTCCCCGAGACGTTTGAGCGCTTCGACACCGTTCGTCGCGGTGACGACCTCGTAGCCCGCCTCGGTGAGTGCCGCGGTCACCATGCGGCGAACGGCCTCCTCGTCATCGACCACCAACACCACGGCACCGCCGGCGGGTCGGCTGTAGACGGCTGCGAGCTGGGGACCGCTCTCCTGAAGCTTCCGCCCGCTGGCCGGAAGGAAGACCCGCACCGACGTGCCCATTCCGGGCTTGCTGATGACGCGGACTTTTCCCCGGTGGCCGCGAAGGATGCCCAGTGTCGCCGCCAACCCGAGACCGTGCCCGTCGGGCTTGGTCGAGAAGAACGGGTCGAACATTCGGTCCTGCGTCTCCTCGTCCATGCCATGGCCCTGGTCGCGAACCTCGAGGCAGACGTATCGCCCGCCCGGAGCATCCTCGACCCCTTCGAGGCCGCGGAGAAAATCGCGGTCGACCTCGACCACCGAAGTGGTGAACGTGATGACTCCGTCTCGGCCCGACAATGCATCGGAGGCGTTGGTGATCAGATTCATCGTCAGCTGCCGAAGCTGCGCACTGTCTGCGCGCACCAGCGGCAGGCCCGTCGCCAGCCGAAAGTCGAACGTCGCGCCCTTGGACACAGAGCTGCGTAGCAGCGTAGCCATGTGCCGAACGGTGTCCGAGACATTGACGGACTCGATCACGATCTTCCCCTGACCGGAGTAGGCCAACAACTGACGCGACAGGTCAGCCGCAACATCCGCCTGCGCCTCGAGACCATCGAGGTAGTCCTCCGCGCTCTCACCGGCGCGCAACGCCGTACGGGCGAGGCTGGCGTTCCCGATGATGGAGGTAAGCAGGTTGTTGAAATCCAGCGCGATACCGCCGGCAAGCAGACCGATCTGCTCGAGCTTCTGACCCCGCTCGAGCCGGGCCCGAATCATCTCGGCGTCGACTTGCCTTCGCTCAGTGACGTCCGCAGCCACCCAGATCAAGCTGGCGCGCTGATGCTCCGCGAGCGGCGAAACGGTCACCTGAAAGGTCCGGCCAGCGTGACGGAACTCGTAGTTCCCACGACCGAGATCCGCGACGGCATGAAGCGCACCAATCGCGAGCCCGCCCGCGGGGATGTGGCGGGTGAGCGGCTCACCGATGGCAGACTCCCGCAGGCCGAGAACCTCGGCGCACTCGCCAGCGACCGAAACCACGCGAAGCTCATCGTCGGTCGTCCAAACCGCCCCTGGGAAATGCCGCATCAGGACGCTGAGTTCTTCGCGTGCGCGGCGGTGCTCGGCGCGCTCCGCCTCAGCGATCGCACGCTCGGCGGCGAGACCCCCCGGTTCCTGCGTTCCTTCGCCTCGCCGCTCGCGTGCCAGCTGGTTGAGCAGACGCAGCGCCGCACGAGCCCGCAGGTCTGGCTCTCCTCGAAGGTCATCCTCGGAGAGCTCAGCACCGCGGCTCAGCAGCTGCTGGAGACGCGCACCTACGCGGCCTATCGCATCCGTAGGTCGATCCACGCTCAACGACTATAGGCCACGGCACGATCCCGTGCGAGCGGGAGGAAGCTTCATTCCGGGTCAGCCCCCGGACTCGTCCGCCTTGTCGGGCTCGCCTTCGGGCGCGTCACCCTCGGGCGCGTCGCCTTCCGCCGGGGAATCCCCGGCGACATCCGCCTTCTCCTCCTCCGCTTCCTCCGCTTCCTCCGCTTCCTCCTCGGCAGGGTCACCACCCTCCTCGGCGGGCTTCTCCCCGGCAGGGCTGAGGATGGTCTTCAGCGCTTCGCACTCCCACCCGGTATCCAGAACCGCGTCCACATCTTTGCGGAGCTGCTCGTACGACTCCGGCGTGCCCGCCTTTGCAATCGCTCGGTCGGCGATATCGATGACGCCGGGGTTCGTGATCTCCTCGTCCTCGAAGAGCTCCCGCCACTTCTTGACGCGATCGGCGGGCTGGATGTCCTCGTCCGCGACAACGTCCTCCGCGACGAAGCACATGCTCAGAAGCTGGCCGGAGTCCGCGGTGATGTCGATCATCGTGCGCGGCTTGTCGTCGTCGGCACTGGGCAGCCCCTCGGCCTCCCGTCCGCCCATCGTTCCGCCGCCGGCTGCATCGCCCCCAGCACTCGCCGGCCTCGCCTCGGGCAGCGGCTCGTACATCGGCTTGTCGCGAAGCAGGACGTTCACCGCGCCCAGAGAGACCGTCGGCACGTACGTCACGACGACCAGGCCGACGAACATTAGCCCGATGAAGGGCACCACAGACTTGATGACCGCCCCCATCGGCTTGCCGAACGCCGCCGAAGCCACGAACAGGTTGATGCCGATGGGCGGCGTCAGATAGCCGATCTCGAGGTTGACGATGAAGATGACTCCCATGTGGACCGGGTCGATGCCCAGCGAGGCCGCGATGGGAGTGAGCAGCGGGGCAATGACCAAGATCGCCGAGATCGAGTCCATCAGCGCGCCGACGAGGAGCAGAAAGAGATTGACGATCAGCAGGAACTGAATCGGCGAGAGGTCCATCGACGCGATCCACTCGACCGCCAGTTCTGGGACCTGCTGATCGACCAGGAAGTCGTTCAAGCCGAACGCCAGCGCCATGATGATCAGCAGGGTCCCCATCAGCACTGCGGAGTCCGCGAGCACCTTGGGGATCTGCGACCAGGTCAGGGTCCGGTGGATGTAGAGTTCGACGACCAGCGAGTAGACGACAGAAACCGCGGCCGCCTCGGTGGCCGTGAACAGGCCCGTATAGATCCCGCCGAGGATGATCGCCGGCAGCGAGATCGCCCAGAACCCATCCAAGAACGCCCGATAGACCTCCTTCGCCGAGAACTTGTCGCGCTCTTTGACCGACCGACCCGCGACGATCATCGAGTACACCGACAGCAGCCCTCCGATGAGGACGCCCGGCATGATGCCGGCCATGAACAGTTCGCCGATGTCGATGGGAGATGCAGCGCCGGCGACGATCGCAAACACCAACATCGGAATCGACGGCGGGATCAAGATGCCGAGCGAACCAGCCGTGGTCACCAGACCCATCGAGAACGAGTCCTTGTAGCCGGCCTTGGTGAGCGCGGTGTACATCATCGTACCGATGGCGATCACGGTGACAGGGCTCGACCCGGAGATCGCCGCAAAGAAGATGCAACCACCCACGGTCGCGATCGCGAGACCGCCAGGCAGCCAGCCGACCATCGCCCGCGCGAACGTGACCAACCGGTTGGCAATGTCGCCGGCGCTCATGATGGCCCCGGAGACGACGAAGAACGGGATCGCGAGCAGGACGGGCTTGCTTGAGAGCTCCGCCATCTTGGCGGGGAACGTCTCGAAGCCGCAGACCGTTTCGGAGCTGAGCGAGGTGCAGGACCCGATCGTATAGTTGTCGCCAAACAGCAGGAAGGAGAGTGCCGCCAGCACGCCAATGATGACGAACAGGGGCGAGCCGAGGCCGATCATGGCCGCAAGCGCGGCGAGCAACAGCAGACCGTTGCTGCTTCCCGAAGAGGCTTCCGGGGCGGTTTCAGGCGCCGCGTAGCTGGTGGACGCGAGCGCGAAGACGCAGACGAGGACCGCGAGCCACGCTGCTTTTCTGGCGGTGGGGAAACGGGCGTTCATCCTTCATCCTCCTTCGCGTCCCGCTTGGCAGCGGCGTGCGGGTCGGTTTGAACCTCGCTCTGCGGTTCGACGACATCACCGGCAACGCCGGCAACGCCGACTTCGGTGGGCACATCGCTCGGCATCGTGGCAGCCTCTTGGTATTTTTCGAGCTGATCGAGCCCCTCGATTTCGGGAGTGCTCGGAAGTTCTCCGCCCAACGCGAAGATGCCGCGAGCCGTGAACCGGACCGTCATCGTCGCAAACGACAGCGGCAGCACGGAGAAGGCCTGATAGGTCGGTAACCCAAGGCCTTTGATGATCCCGCCGCGCCCCTCGGTCTTGACGAAGTGCTCGTAGTTGGCCAGCACGTAGCGCAGCGACAGCCACATCAGGGAGAAGCAGACCAGGGCGGTGAACATCGCCGAGGCAAACACGACGTACGGTTTGTACTTGTCGGGGATCGCCCGCTGCGCGGCCTCCACCTTGAGGTGCTTGTTCTCGTGGGTGCACATCGATGCCGCAACAAACCCCACCCAAAGCGTGAGCACGAGCGCCAACGGCTGAGACCAGATCAGGCCGTTGGGGAAGAGCGTGACGAACAGCTGGATCAGTCCGTAGACGACAACAACTCCCACCGCCGAGACCACCAACGCCTTGGGCAGAGCCATCTTGGTCTGGGTCTTCGCGGTCCGGATGCCGAGCGTGCCCAGCCCGACGAAGGCGAACCACAAGGCGTAGGGAAACCACGACTCGAGACTCACGTAGGTGGCGCTTCCGCGCTCGATCTCCTGCCCAAAATAGCTGAGCAGCTTGACGAACGCGGCCACGCCCTTGTTCTCGTCGCTGGCGAAGGTCCGGTGAACGACATCGGCAAAGACGACGAGACTCATCACCACGAGTGCCGCCACCGCCACCAAGCGCTCGACCTGGAACACCATCCGGTCGATCTTTTTGAACTGTTCTTTCACCGTCGCCCGCATGCTACCCGAGCCGGGCCCAACGAGCACCTCGCGCGCCCTCGCATCTGCGCGGGCACGAAAAAAGGCCCCCGCGTCTCGCGGGGGCCTCCATCAGGCAAACACTGAACGTGCGGACCTAGAGCGACTTCTTGAGCGCGTCGAGCAACGCAACGCCCTGCTTGGTGGTGCGCTTGCGGAAGTCGGCGTGAACCGCCTCGGCGGCCTTGCGGAACGGCGCGAGGTCGGGTTTGGCGACGTCGATTCCGAGGTCGGTGAAGTTCTTCTCAAGCTGCGGTCCCAGGGCCCGAACCATTCGGAAGCCGCGGTCCTCAATCTTGAGCATCTCTTCAGCCTCGCCCTCGATCATCTCTTGCAGGTCGGGCGCCATCTTGTCCCAGGCTCCCTTGCGCGAGAGCAGGATCGCGGCCGGCTGATAGATGTGCTTGGTCTGCGTCCAGTGGGTGGTCGCCATGTACAGCGCCGCCGCGAACGCGAACAGCTCGGTGTTGTCGTAGCCGTCGACCACACCCGTCTGCAGCGAAGAGAGGACCTCGGTGATGCCCATGGGAACCGCCGAAGCGTTCCACTCGGAGAAGAGTTTGACGTGGGACTTGGTCTGCTGGGTTCGGATCTTGCGACCTTTGAGGTCGGAGGGCTTCTCGACCGGGAACGTGGTGCCCAGCGAGCGGTAGCCGTTCTCCGCGAACAACAAGAGCTTGAACCCGCGGTCCCACATGATGTCGTGGATCATCTGCCGGTTCGCGTTGAGCGCCTTCTGAGCGGACTTCTCGCTCTTGAAGAGATAGGGCATCTCGAGACACTCCAACTCAGGAGCCGCCGCAGACGCGAAAGCGCCAATGGAGACGCCGATGCCACCGAGGCGGCCGGCCATCGCCGATTCGGTCATCGAGAGCTCGTCGCCCTTCGATCCGCCGAGGAAGGTCTTGATCTTGATGCGCCCGTCGGACTTCTTCTCGATATGCTTGCGCATTCGCTTGGCAAGGTCCTCCCAGGGAGTGCCCTTCGGGGCGACGGTGCCGAAGTCGATGGTGACTTCAGGAGTCGCCGCCGCGCTGGCCGAGCGCCCAATGAAGAACGGTGCGATGGCAGCAGAGGCAGCGGTGCCTTTGACGAAGGTACGGCGAGAGGTCGAGGGCTTCTTTGCAGACATGAGAACTTTCCTTGGGTCTTCTTCGTTCCGACGCCGCGGTGGGCTTCGTCGAACTGTTGGAGCGAAACTTGGGCAGGTCCGCGTGGTCGTGGCCTGAGACGAGGGCGGTGCCGCCGATCTTCACTCCGGCGGAGTTGGTGGAGCGAGGATTCGGCGACGTCCAGGACGCCAGCCTCGATTGAAGCGGATTGCGCCCCGTCGGATCAAGGCTGACTCCCGGTTTTACCTAGCTATTTCGAATGGTTGCAGGACATGTGTCCATCCCCACGATGTAGTCAAAGACCACACCCATCCACCGAAGGACTGCACTCCATCCCTGCGCGGAACGCGCGGGCCATCGGCTGACCGCCCGCTCCAACGGCGAGGGGGACCGCGGAGTCCCCCTTAGCGGCGGTGATCAGAACAGGTCGTCGCGGTCTGCCTTGAGCTCGGCGCCCTTTTGGATCTCAACCCGCAGCTCGGGAAGGACCTCAGGGATCGCGTCCTCTTTGGATGCTTCAACCTCAGCGATCAACGCATCAAACGTCGCTTCATCCTGGGTCTTCACGGCGAGGTGCTCTGCCCACAGCACCTTCGTACCCACGAACTTTGGGGCGATCTCCAGCGACTTCTTGAAGTGAACCTTCGACTTCTCGAGGTCCCCACCCGCGAAGGAAGGAGCGATCGCGTAGTAGGCTCCGAAGTACCGGTGGGGCCCGCCGTAATAGAAGGTGGGCTCGAGCTCGAGGCAGCGGTCCATCGTCGCTTTGACGTTGTCCTTTTGTCCCAAGAGCACCGCGAAGCCCTTCTTCTTGGCCCACTTGCCGAGCGAGGATGCGTACCAGTACATGGCTGGGACGCCGTCCTTGCCCACGAGCTTGACGGCTTCGGGGAACTTCTTGCCGTCGTTCATGGCGGCCGCGAACTCGGGGGAGGCGGCGACCATGGCCTTCTCGCCCCACTTCACGCCCTTGTCCATCATCTTCAGGTACTCCTTGTCGTTGGACTCATCGCGAAGGTAGCCATCGGCGAGGAAGTAGTGGGCGCGGGTCAGCTTGACCAACACCTCGGCATCGCCGGGGTTGGCCGCGGCGACCTTCTCCCACTCCGCGATCGCGGCACGAACGTTGGCCGCGTCGGTTCGCTCGGCCCACTTCGCATCTCCAGCGGAGGCCATGTCGGCTGCAGCTGCGCCTCCAGCGGTGTCGCCAGCAGCGGGGGCAGCGGTTGAGCCGCCATCCCAGACCGCCTTGCGACCGGAGCAAGCGGACAGAGCCATCGAAACTGCAACGAGGATCAGAGTCTTCTTCATCGTACGTGTGCCTCGCGGGAAGACCTACCCCGCGTGGACACCGCGCGTCAACGAGGAGACGCTCGCAGGGCGCCGCAAATGCTTGCAGTGGGGGGGCCAGGCCGCGAACCTCCCGGGGATGTCCGGCCTCCGGCGCAAATTGGAGACCGCGTCGGCAACGACGTTCTCTGCCTACGCGATCGGGGCGGCCTTCACGGCGTACTTCTGCATGTACGCGTTCCGAAAGCCGTTCGCCGCGGCCAGCTTCGAGGGGATGCTCGGCGGGGTCATCGGGCTCAAGATCGCGCTCGTCATCGCCCAAGTGGTCGGCTACGCCCTGTCAAAGTTCGTCAGCATCAAGTTCGTCTCGGAGATCTCTGCGTCCCGGCGGGCGATCACCCTGCTCGCGCTCATCGCCACGGCGGAGGCGGCCCTGCTCCTGTTCGCCCTCCTCCCCCCGGGCGGCAAAGTCATCGCGATCTTCCTCAACGGCCTGCCCTTGGGTGCGGTGTGGGGCCTGGTCTATGGGTTCCTCGAGGGGCGGCGAACCTCGGAACTCTTGGGCGCGGGACTGTCGACCTCGTACATCGTCGCGTCCGGCGTCGTCAAAACAGTGGGCGCGGCATGGCTGAATGCAGGCGTCTCCGAATCGTGGATGCCCTTCGTCACCGGCCTTTGTTTCGCGCCGCTCTTCGTGCTCTCGGTCTGGCTTCTGCGACAGCTTCCGCCCCCCTCCGCCGAGGATGAGGCGGCACGCACCGTGCGGCGACCCATGCGAGCACCGCAGCGCCGGGCGTTCATCGGACGGTTCGCGTTCGGGTTGGTCACGCTGACCGTCCTGTACATGTTCCTGACCGCGTACCGGGACTTCCGCGACAACTTCGCGGCGGAGATCTGGTCGGCCTTGGGCTGGGGCGACGAGCCCGCGGTATTCACCGCCTCCGAACTCCCGGTGGCGCTGCTGGTCATGGCGGCGCTCGCATCCATCTATCGAATCCAGAGCAACCGCACCGCGCTGCTCGCGATCCACGGACTGATGGGAGCCGGGACGGTGCTCATCGGCGGCGCTACGCTGCTGTTCGACGTCGGGATCATCTCCGGCGCGGTCTGGATGGTCGCGCTCGGCGTGGGCCTATACCTGGCTTACGTCCCGTACGGGTGCGTCCTGTTCGACCGCCTCATCGCAGCAACAGGCTCGGTCGGGACCGCGGTGTTCATGATCTACGTGACCGATGCGTTTGGGTACGCTGGTTCGGTCGGCCTGCTGTTGTTTAAGAACTTTGGCGGCGCCACGTTGAGCTGGCTCGACTTCTTCCGCGGTTTTTCCTACGCGACCGCGGTCGCATGCACCATGGCCTTCGTCCTCAGTGGTTTGTATTTTTCTCGGCGGACCCGCGCGTCCGCTCGAGAACGCGGGTGATCGGGGCGTCGCCCTCGTCGCTCGACGGACCCCAGGCACGGCCTCGCCTGATCCCCACGGATGTGCTGTAGTCCGGCGGTGCCACTGACGCCCGGAGTCCACTGGTTCACGCCGACCCTTCCCGTGCATGTCTTCGATGCTGACGCCCCGGGGCCCACCGCGGTCATCCAGGCGGGCATCCATGGGGACGAGGTCGCCGGCGTACACGCGCTGCAAGAGATGCTCGAAGACGGCGTTCGCCCAACCCACGGTCGGCTGATCGTGATCCCGGTGATGAACCCGCCGGCGTACCGAGCCCGCAAGCGCATGCCCGATGGCGGTCTCGACCTCAACCGCTGCTTTCCAGGCAACGCCGATGCGCCGCAGCCCGAGTACCGACTTGCCCGCCGCTTCCTCGACCTGATGCTCGACGAAAAGCCAGCGCTCGTCGCCACCCTGCACGAGAGCTGGAAGCGCTACGACCCCGCGGTGAACCCTTCGTTTGGGCAGACGATCGTCTACGGCGTCGAGCCGCGGCCGCCGATCATCGACCGGGTCCTGCAGCGCCTCAACGCTCGTTTCACGGGCGAGCAAGAGCACTTCGACCCGCAGTACTTCCCCGTCGCGACCTCATCCACCGAGATCATCGTCGACGCCTGCGGGTGCATCGGGCTGTGTATCGAGACCTGGATGGAGTTCGACGAAGCGCGACGCATCGAGATGCAGCGGGCGGTCGTCGACGAGCTGCTGGACGACGTGGGCGTGCGCAAGCAGGCCTCGTCCTAAGCGTGGCCTTTGAGAACGGGGGCGCCCTTTATGATGCCCCGGCGGGGGACTCGGAAACGTCTGGGGCGGCCTTGCTTGCCGCGCGGGGCATCGCCGCGATCACCGTCTGGTTGCGGCCGCGGCGTTTTGCTTCGTACATCGCCTTGTCGGCCCGCTGATCCAGCGCCGCGGGCGTCTCGTGTCCGTCCCAGGTCGCCAGTCCGATCGAGACCGTCTGCCGCACGACCAGATCGTCCCGGACGACGAGCGGGTTCGAGACGAGGCGTTCGCGAATGCGCTCGGCCACCCGGTAGCCCTCGACCGCGCCGGTGTCGGGCATGATCAGCTCGAACTCCTCACCACCACGCCGCACGATGAGATCCATGGAGCGGACGCAGCCACGCACCGCGTCGACAAAGCGGCACAACACCTGATCCCCAACGGCGTGCCCATGCTTGTCGTTGACCGACTTGAACTCGTCGAGATCCATCAACAACACCGACATCGAGCCGTCGGTGCGGCGTGCTCGGTTCATCTCATTGGAAAGCGCAGGAACAAGGAAGCTGCGGTTGTAGGCCCGCGTCAGCGCATCGGTCGTGGCCAACCGTTCGAGCTCTGCGCAGCGCAGGGCCTGGCTGACCGCGTGCGCAAGGACGACGCCTATCTGCTCATGCTCGGCTGTGAAGGCCGCTCG
>CAYGTG010000206.1:0-1326 GCA_964352485.1 uncultured Nannocystaceae bacterium
GGAGCTGCGCTGGCGAGGGTCGGTTGCGATAGCTGCCCGGGCTCTGGCGGGTCCGGGCGCGCCACGACGGCGCCCACCACGACAGCCGCGAACGTGATGGCGGAGGCGATGCCGAGCGCGCGCAACGGCGAGACTGCGGTGGGACCCGCGGGCAGGTTCACGCCGAAGGGAATGAGGGCCGCCAACACCCGCTTGCGGGCGCCAGCGTCGGCTTGCTCTTCTTCGGCGCTCGCCTCGATCGCCGGGCCGAGCGTCGCGTCGTCTCGGCCCCAAGCTTCGCTGAGCTCGCGCCGGACCGCGCGGAGTCGAGCGGAGAGCGTGTTGGCGTTGACTCCCGAGAGGGCGCTGGCTTCCTTGGCGGTCAGCTGCGTCAGCTCCAACATGACGAACGCCTCGCGCCGCTCCTGCGGCTGGGTGTCCAGAAAACCCTGCAGCCAAACCCGCTGGGCCCACCGATCGCCGGGGTTGGAGGGCGAACGCTGAGCGCGAGCCAGCGCCGTGTGCTTGCGGTGCTCGCGTCGCCCACGACGGCGATGGTCGGCGGCAACGCGGCGGAGGATGCCGAAGAGCCAGGTGCGCAGTGACGAGCCGTCGTCGTAGCTGTCGCGGCGGCGGTGCACCACCAGGAACACGTCCTGGCACGCGTCCTCTAGCGCGCTTGGAGACACTCCCAGGCGACGCAGGTTGGTCCAAACGTAGTCGAAGTGGTCTCGATACACCGACTCCAGGTCGGGTTCGAACGACGGGGTCATCGCTCGACCTGTATGGCCACCTCTCGGCGGCTTCGTGTCTGATTCTCGAGAAAACCCATTACGGCAGCCGCAGCTCGATGCGCACCAGTCCGGCGACGCCAATTCGCCCCGGCGTGAACCACGGATCCTCATCCTGCACGGTCGCCCCGGAGAGCACCAGCGCGCCGTACCCCTCGACCGCGACTCCTGCGGCAAAGCGCTCCAAAGGAGCCCAGGTCAGTCCTGCCCTGGGCAACGCGGCAACCCACGGGCCCCGCGCGCGCTGGGGCCGGTCGATGCCGACACCAATCACAGAGATCGCGCCCGCCTCGAAGGCCCCGCACAGCGGAAACTCGAGCTGGCCGCGGCGGAGACTCCAACACCCTCGACCGACCAGGCTCCACTGCCGCACGTCGACGGCGACGCCACCCAGCGTGGGGTGGCTCGCTCGCCGGCCAAGGGTGTGCGAGAAGCCGAGCTCGGCCGTCCACGAGGATCGCTTCACGCCCGCGCCGACGCTCCAGCGGATGTCGAGCTCGGGAACCCGGAAACCGCCCATCGCGAGCTCGGCCCAGGCGGTGGCGCGCAGCTGTGG
>CAYGTG010000206.1:1336-10126 GCA_964352485.1 uncultured Nannocystaceae bacterium
GCTCCGGCTCCGGCTCAACGGGCTCCGGCTCCGGCTCAACGGGCTCCGGCTCCGAGTCAACGGGCTCCGCCGGAGCTGCCCCCATCGCGGCCATGAGGGTTTGCACCTCGATCGCGTCGACGATCGTCTCGCAGGCTTGCGAGACGACTTCGTGCTGGACCGGGCCCCCTCCATCGTCGATCGACAGCGTGAGCGCGAGTCCCTCGGCGTTCGCCTCGATGACGACGTTGACGACCAGACTTGCATGCTCGAGACCCCTACCGAGCAGAGCGTCTTCGAGTCGCGCTTGAACTTGTGCGGCGTCGGGGCACTGCTCGGGTGCGTGCCAATCCAGGCCGACGCCGCTGATCGTCGCAATCAAGGCCAGGGAGAGCATGGCCACCACGCGATCATCATCCCGTGCGTGAGGTGAGCTCGATGCGGACCTGCTCGTCCTCGACCCGCACGATGAGGACGTTCCGGAGGCCGGGGGCGAGCGCATCGGTCCCGTCCTTCCAGATCGGGGCCCAGGTGCCGGTGTTCACGTAGGTGACGCCCGGCGCGACGGGGGAGGTGAGTGGGGTGTGACTGTGTCCGAACGTAACGACCCGGGTATCGACGATGCCGGCGATCTCGCGGGCATAGGCGGTGGAGCGGTGTTCGGCGCTGAAGATGTTGTCGCCGTGCGCGAACGACTCGTAGATGAGAAACAGCAGCGGGAACGTGGACAGGGGCACCGTCAACTTGAGCCACAGGGGCAGGGGGGACATCAGCAGTGCCACCGAGACCGCGACCATCAGCCCGGTCACGATCACGCGGTCGATCCAGAACTCCCGAACGACGCGATACCAGCGGTTGGTGATCGGCTGGGTCTGGAGTCGATCCAGCGCTTGGAGCATGGGCAGTGGAAGGCGCAACCTCTTCGCCAGCGTCTCGAGCATGGCCTCGTGATCGGGAGGATTGCGCTGCACCGCGCGCTTGGTCCGGATCAGCCGAAGAACCACGGCGATGCTGCCAAAGAACCACCGCGCGGCGATGCTTCGGCGCGTGAATGCGTAGTGACGCAGCCAGTGCGCGACGTAGCGGTAGACGTTGAGGATGTAGTTCGAGGCGTGCGGGTTGAAGAACCCCATCTCGCTCATCAGCTCGCGGTTCGAGAGATTGCCCATGGGCAGCGCCAGCGTCGGCTCTGCGCCGCGCGGAATCGTCGGGGCGAGGAGCCAGCGAAACGAGGTGTAGTAGTCGTACTGCTGCCCGTGCTCAGCGTAGAGTTCCCCTGGGACGTGGAAGAACCACGGTTCGAACCCGAAGAGCTCCAGGTCGACGGGGGTTCCTTCGGCCTCGGCCCGCGAGCGGATCGCCGAGGTCAGCGTCCGCTTGACCTCCTCGAAGTGGAACTCCATGTCGTGATTGCCCATCACGTAGACCACGCGGTGGCCTGCGGCCAGGACACGGACCAGGGTGCCGACGAAGATGGGGTGATCGGCCAGGATCCGCTGGAGCTTCCACGCGGACTTGGCCTCGGTCGGGTCCATGCCGCGACGACGCTCCGCCCGTGACACAGGCCACGGCGGGTCATCGGGCGTTGCAGTGACGAGGTCGAAGTCGATGATGTCACCGTTGAGGACCACGATGCGCTCGAGGCTCGGCGGTCCATCGCCCAAGAAATCGGCGACGGCGTCTTCTAGATCTGAGTCGACAACGAAGCGGCTCGACTTGTAGGCCTTCCAACCGTCCGCATGGTCCTCGACGTCACATAGATGAACGTCCGAGACCACGAAGTAGGCGCGCCGGGCACGAGCAGGACTGTGATCGGCGGCTTCGTTCACCCGTAGACCGATGGTCGCACGACTCGTCGGGCGAGGCCCGAGGTTTCACGTATTTGTGGTCGCGCGCTAGGCTAGCCGGCTCCAGGACAAACGCTCGTGGGCGCCTGTGGGTCCGCATTGCGAAGCCCGCCGGCGACCGCGGAGGCATCGGCTTGGCGACCCAGTCGGCAAAGGCTGTCGACCCGCACCACGTCCATCTCTGTCTGCAAAAGCCCTCGCGGAAAGCGAGTCGCGTAGGCGCGCGCAGTCCGAAGCGCCAGCGTGGGCTTGCCCTCACGAACCGCCGAGCGTGCCTCCCTGATCAACGCGAGCTCAGCCCGAAGGTCGCCGCTCGGGGCGGCTGTTGATTGCGGCGGGGTCTTGGATGCCGGGGCGACAGGGGAACGTCTGTGCCGGCGCGGCGCGAGCTTGGGTCGCGGGCCATCTGGAGGCGGTGGAAGAGGCTGCACATCTGGGATCGTCGAGTCGAGCGTATGGAGACCGGTGAAGCCGACGTTGTAGGACGCGAACACTTCGTCGGGCGATGAATCGAGCTGGGGCGGTGCTTGCGACAGTGCGGCCACCGCGATCGCGCTGGCGATGCAGGCCCCAAGAAGCGCTCCTTTGAATCCCGTGAGCACGCTGGGCTTCGGCGAGGGCATGAGTAGCGGACACAGCCCGGCGAGTACCCGAGCCTTCGCTCCTTCGGGAGGGCTCGTCTCGCGGGTGAGTTGCTCCTCAGCGTTGGCGAGCGACTTGAACCGACTGCGTGTCGCGCGAAGCCGGGACGCGACCGTGTTGGGGTTGAGGTCGAGGGAGGTCGCGATCTCCCGCAAAGGGACGCCGTATAGCTGGGAGAGCACGAAGATCGCCGCGTGCTCCTCGTCGATGGATCCGAGGTACTCGCGTGCGAGCGTGCGTGCCTCGGCCACGGTCTGCCCCGAGGGCGAGGGGGGGGGGGCCGCTTGCGATCGAACGCGGCTCAGCTTCCGTTCTCGCCGCTGCCGGCTCCGGCGATGGTCGGACGCGACGCGCCGCACGATGCCGAAGACCCAGGTGCGCAGCGATGCCCGGCCGGGGTCGAAGTCCGAAGCGCGACGATGTACCACCACGAAGACGTCATGGCAGGCGTCCTCGAGCAGCTCTGGGGGCACACCAAAGCGCCGCAGGTTGGTCCATACGAACGCGAAATGGTCTCGGTAGACGTGCTCGACCTCGACGTGGGGTCGCTCGGTGGCTGTAATGGGAGCGAGCATGGCGCGCACTGGTTGTTGGCCAGGGCCTCCTGTTCTTGTTGTCGCGTCCCCGACTTTTCATGGTGACCGAGGTCACGAACGTCACTTTTTCCGGCCAAAGTGCACCTCGGCGCCCGCCAGCAGCAGCAGCGCGACGGAGCTGCCGGTGTAGGCGGGAGGACGGTCCGCGGTGTGAAAGCGTGGGCGTGTGAGCTGCACTGCAGGTTCGGCGTCGAAGAACAGACTCAGGTTGGGGTTGGTCTGGCCCGGGGTCCACCGCAGCCCCGCGCTGGCGAGCGCGGCCGAGGCCACACTCCCTCGGGCCGAGCCCTGCTGCACACCAAAGGCACGGGCAAACGAGATGCCTGCCCGCGCTCCGCCGCACAGCGGTACGGCCAATGACTGCCAGCCCGGGACGAAGCAGACCCGCAGGTGCGCGAGCGCATGTCCCACCGAGACTCCGCGGGCGACGAACTCGGCGTCCTCGTAGCGCCGGGGCAGCCAGAGGTCCGATCCGAACCGCACCGCGAGCCTGCGGCGCTGCCAGCCTGCGATGAGACGAACCGCACCGGTCGCGCCCGAGGACCAACCCGCTCCGCCTGCAGCACCCACGGACCACGGAGCTGTGAAGTCGGGCGTCTCCTTCCGTGGCGGGCTCGGAGCGGGTTTCCGTGGCGCTGGGGTGGGCTTTGGCTGCACTGCTGTGGTCTGCTGCGGAGCCGTCTCGGCTTGCCCTTCGTGCGCACCGGAGAACGGGTCGATCGCGATCGCGGCAACCATGGCGGTCGCGTGGGCCAGATCAGCGCAGGACTCGGCCAGCAGCGTCCTGCGGCCGGAGACGAGCTCGTTGTCCACGTCGAGCTCCAGTCTCCAACCTCCACCGTCCAACGCGGAGACCTTTGCGACGACGCGCGTGGACTGAGGGTCCTGGGCGCCGAGCACCAACTCGTGGACCTCGGCCCGTACCTGGGCTCCCGTCGGGCACTGCGGGGGTGCGTCCCAGCTCAGCTCCAGTGCCTCGACCGCGCTCGGTTCTGCGGGCTCCAGGCCGGCCAACATCAGCGCAGCCGAAAAAAACAACATCAAGGAACCCCTCCTCGACAAATAACACCGCCCCTGGCCAACAACAAAAGCATGTCCCACTCCACACTGTTCTCGACGTTATCCATGCGGCTGTGTGTGCTCGCGGCCGGGCTTGTCTTCATCGGCTGCGAGCCCGAATCCAACTCCGGCGGGGGAGCGCGTTCGGGTTCAAACCAGGGCGACGGCCAGGGAGAGGTCGGTGGCGGATTCAGCCCAGATCCCGATTGCGCCTACGACTGTGTCGAGGTCGGCGGGACCGAGACCGTTTGTCTCCAGACCTGCGATGATGGTTGCCAAACCCTGGTGATGCGCCAAGAGGTCGTCACCGGCGAGTCCACCGACGTCACCGAAACGGCTGGCGGGCACTGCCCCGGCCAATTCCCCGCACCGGGGCTTTGGGAACTCACGTGCGAGATCTTCTACGGTGCCACGGAAAGCGACTGCGACGAGACCTACTCGGAACAGGCCTGCGAGGTCGCGCTCGATCTGTGCCTTCCCGCAGACTAAGCTTCCGGCATGGTTGGCAAGCTCGCGCTGTGGAGTGCCTTGGTGGTGCTGTCCAGCAGCGCGTGTCTTCTCGATGACAAACAGGTCGGTGGAGAGGCGCTCGACGAGGCACCGCCCGACCCGCCCGACTCGACCGATCCGCCCGAGCCGTCCGACCCGACCGATCCGTGCGATCGATACTGCGACCGCGCGGCGACGTGCCTCGGCGAGGACGAAGCGCTGTGCCTGCAGGACTGCGCAGACCTGGTGTTGGACGATGACTGCCGTGACGCGCTGCTCTCGGCTTGGAGCTGCCTCGACATGTCCGACTGCGACGTGCAGGGAGCGCCTGCTGAGGACTGCGCCGACCTGCTGCAGGCCCAGCGGAGCGATTGCGAGAGCGGCTAGCCTGATGCTGCAAGCCGGCTTTTGAAGGCGGACGCGACGCGCCCGCCTGAGCCACGGACCCACCCAGGCGCCGGCTCGACTGGGGTTGTGCCCTCAGGCCTCTTGCGCAACGCCGGCGCGCTCGAGCATCGCGTGCATCAGGACGTTGCAGCCAGCGGTGATGTGCTCGGGCTTGGCGTCTTCGATCTCGTTGTGGCTGAGCCCGTCTTTGCAGGGAATGAAGATCATGCCAGCGGGAGCGAGGCGGGCCATGTAGATCGCGTCGTGACCTGCGCCCGAGACGACGCGCATGTTCGAGTAGCCCAGTCGCTGGGCGGCGGCTTGGACCGCGGTCACGCACTCTTCGTGAAACGGTGTGGCCGCGTATTCAGAGACGACCTCGAGCTCGATGGGCAGCCCGGACTCGCGCTGTACGTCGGCGATCACCTTGCGCAGGTCCGCATCCATGGCGTCGACGAGCTCGTTGCTGCTGTTGCGCAGGTCGACCGAGAACTTGACCTGACCGGGGATGACGTTGCGGCTGTTGGGGTGCACTGCCACGTTGCCGACCGTGCCGCGTCCGTGTGGCTCGTGTCGGTGCGCGATGGCGACGACTTCCTGGATCAGCTTCGCCGCGACCTGCATCGCGTCCTTGCGCAGCGCCATCGGTGTGGGGCCCGCGTGCGCCGACACCGGAGGGTCGATCGGTCCACTGGCCGTGGTGGAACCGCGATCGAATCACTCGGGGGGAGACCTCACCCCCCCTGCAAGACGTCTCGCGCCCAGCTCGGGTCGGCCGCGTTGTCGTCGGCAAACCACCGCTCGACCAAGGCGTCGATTTCACCGTCCACCATCATCTGAGCGACGATGGGTTCGATCGTCTCGGTCATCTGAGGGTTGGACTTCGCGATGGAGATGCCATCGCCGGTTCCAAAGACGCCGCCGAGCTCGGGGTCTTCCGCCAAGTTGGCGGTGACCAGGGATGTGTCCTCCCCGAGCTTCCCTTCCTCGAGGAAGGACATCAGCGATCCTCCGTCCACCATCACGAGGTCGAAGGTGCGTCCGGCGATTCGCTCCTGCATGCGGCTGTCGACCAGGGCGTTGATCGGATCGAAGGTCGAGACCTCGAAGACCTGCAGCGTGTCGGGGTCCTGCGGAGTCTCGATCTCTCCGGTCTCCGGGTCGACTTCGAGGTATTCGACCAAGTCCGGCCGTGCCGCCTCGAGCTCGCGGAAGAATTCCCCTCGGATGCTGGCGTCGGCATCCTGGACGACTACGCTCAGTCCCGCCAAGGCGTCGTACCCGTCCAGCGGAACGCGGCCCAGGCTTTCGAGTCGATCGGAGCTGAGGGCGGCGTTGTCGTCGCGGGCCATGAGGAACTTTCCGGCCTTGTAGATCGGCCCGACCATGTCCACAACCGCCAGGCGGTCCTCGGTGATCGAAAGTCCGGCGGACATCGTGTCGCCCAGTCCAACGATGAGGTCGATCATCAGACTCATGTACTCGCGGTCGTCGATCTCGTACGTCGAGAACGGACGCAACACGAAGTCGACGTGTGAATAGCCGGCTCGGTCCGCGATCCGCGTAATGCTCTCGATGTCGAAGCCGGTGAGCTCTCCGGCCTCGTCCCAACACTTGTAGTTGGTGAAGCGGTAGTCGTCGATCATGTGGTGAAGCACCGCGTCAGCCGGCGCGTCCGACAGCTCGTCGCTGGAGACTGCGACGAGGTAGGGTGCTTCGGTACCGCGGCCTTCCACGCGATAGCTGCGGTAGGCACCGTCTGGCTCGGCGCCACCGTTGCCGTGGTCGAAGCAGTCGGCGAACCCGGATTCAAGGCTGCCCTTGGGTCCACCGTCGGCGTCGTCGGCTTTGCCGCCGGCGGGGTTGTCGTCGTCGGCTGTGCCACCGCTCGAGTGGTCACACGCGGCGATAGAGAGCAGGGCAAGAGGGATCAAAAAGGCGCGAAGTCGGGCTGAGCTGGGCATTTTCGGATCTTTCGGGGTGTCGGCACCCGGCGTTGCTCGGGGTGCTCATCCCCCGTACAGCGCCCGACATCCAGACTTGCAATGATCCGAAGAAAAAACCGAGAAAAGCTGCGCAAGCCCCTAAGGCGGGCCCCCGGAGCCATCAGAGGTCGCAAACAGCCCCGCCAAGCTCTGGTCGAAACCGGAGGCGAGGGCGCCCACCAGCGACTGAACTCCATACGACCGGCGCGCCACCAGGCGCTGCTCGAACGCCGTCGACAGGCCCTCGCGTGCGGCGGCCAGCCAGCGAGACATCGTCGATTCGTGGACCGCGTAGAGCGTGGCGAGGTCGGAGGCCTGCATGCCCTCGACGTACCGCAAGCGAAGCAGCGTGCGCTGACGGGGCTCGAGCGTCTCGAACGCTTCCCGCAGGACGTGTCCAAACAACGCTCGCTGCTCTTGCTTGAGGGCCAAGGTGTCGGCGGTGAGCGGGATGCCCGCATCGGGGATGGCGGAGCGTTGCCGATGACGCTCCTCGGCCTTCATGTCGTTGATGACGAGGCGACCGGCGGCGGTTCGGATCCATCCGCGCAGGGATGCTTGACCGTGGTAGCGGGCGATGCGAGCGGGCGCTCCGTCCACGCCGAGCAGCAGCCGAATCCTGACCTTCTGCGTCGTCTCCTGACGCTCGTCTTCGCTGAGCTTGAACTTGCGCTGTACCCTCCCCACCGCATCGTTCAGCGCCGTCTCGAAGACCTTGACGGCCTCGGGATCGTTGTTGAGCAGCGCGGCACAAAGACAGAGGTCGACGCCATGGCGCTCGCTGAGCATCCCTGCCCACGAAGACACATCGTGGGACTCCAGCGCCTCGTAGATCCGCAGCGCGAGCGAGCGCGCCGGCATCGGGACCGTCGGCAGCTCTCGGCGCGCCTGTCGCAGCAGATCTTGGAGCACCCCGGCGAAGTCAGGGCCAAGACCAGGCGCCCGGCGGGGACCCAGGAGTTTCCGGAGCTCGTCGAGGACCGGTTCAGGCAGCGCACGCATAGACGTCTCGAGCGCGTCCATTGTCCCACACGAGGAGCTTCCCCCCAATCGTTTCAGCTGACATGCTCGTGACGTGACGGCCAAGCGCCGCTGTCTCGACGACGACACCTTGCATCGCTTCGTGAAGGGCGAGCTCGCCTCGGCGCAGCGGCAGGACGTGGCCGAGCACCTCGACGAGTGTGGTGACTGCCGCGCGCTGGCGGCCCTCGCGGTCACCACAGCAGGCACCGCAGAGGCGAGCGCGCACGGAGTCTTTGTTTCGTCGGCCGAAGACGGAGGGCTCGGTCCAGGGGATCGCCTCGGACGCTATGAGGTCGTTCGGCGCTGCGGGGCGGGGGGCATGGGGGTGGTGTACGAGGCCCGCGACCCGGCGCTGGCTCGACCGGTCGCCCTCAAGGTTCTTCATCGCCGCGCGACGGCCGACCCCAAGCACCGAGAGCGCCTCCGCCGAGAGGCACAGTCGCTCGCTCGCCTCGCGCACCCCAACGTGGTCTCCGTGTTCGATGTTGGTGAAGACGGCGGCCAGCTGTTCATCGCGATGGAGTTCATCGATGGGCAAACGCTGGACCTGTGGGGCGCGGGGCAACGACGAGGGGAGGTGCTTCGGGCGTACGTCCAAGCCGCCACAGCGCTTCACGCGGCCCACAACGCGGGGTTGATCCACCGAGACTTCAAGCCCAGCAACGTGCTGGTGGACGGGGAGGGAAACGTTCGCGTGACCGACTTTGGGCTGGCCGCGGACGCGGTCGATCTCCAATCGGGCTCCGGGCCTCCGGACGAGACTTCGCAGGCCAGCCCGGGCCA
>CAYGTG010000207.1:0-10106 GCA_964352485.1 uncultured Nannocystaceae bacterium
GGAACAAGCCGCCGACTCCCAAACCGACGCGCAAGGCGGAGCGATCTTCGTGCTCGGCGGCTTGTTCCTCTTCGGACTCTCCCGTCGACGCAACGACTAGCCTCTGCGCTGTTCCCTGGCGCGCTCGTGCTTCACGCCGGGCGCGTTTTTCGGTGGTTGTCGACCGCGATGCGGCGGCGGAACCGTCCACACCGAATCGAGACCGCGATACCCTCGGTTTCGTGAGCGGCCGATACGATGGACAGCAACGCGGCGATCGAGGCGACTACGCGCGCTACCTCGCGGGCATGGATGCCTCGATGCAGCAAAAAGTCGCCCTGACCGCTGCTCACATGCTTGGCGTCGGCCGCGTCGCCGACATGGGGATGGGCTCCGGGACTGGCTCCGAGGCCCTCGCCGCGCTCTACCCGGGCCTGCACGTCACCGGCGTGGACGTCAGCGAGGAGATGGTTGCGCTGGCGCGCGAGCGGTTCGAGCTGCTCAACCTCGACTTCGAGCTTGGCGACATCTCCACGCAGGTGTTCGATTCCGGGAGCCTGCACGGGATCCTCAACTCGTCGGTCCTGCACCACGTCACATCGTTCGGCGAGTACGATCATGACGCCGCCGAGCGAGCGCTGGCCGCTCAGGTTCCGCAGCTCGCCGACTACGGGGTGCTGATCGTTCGGGACTTTGTCGACCCCGGAAGCCAGCCGGTGTGGCTCGACGTGGCGACCGACGACGCCGATGACAGCGACGATCCCCGCGCCTGTTCCAGCGCCGCATTGCTGCGACGCTTCGCCACGGAGTTTCGCTCCCTGCACGCCGAGCCCGGATTCCCGCTCGAGGATCTCGGGTCCTCGGCGCCCGGCTGGCACCGTTTCGGACTCGATCACCGCATGGCCGTGGAGTTCATTCTGCGCAAGGACTATCGCCGGGACTGGGAGTCCGAGGTGAAGGAGGAATACACGTACTTCACCCAAGAGCGCTTTGAGGCCTGCTACGCCTCGCTCGGCCTTCGCGTGCTGGCCTCCTCCCCTATCCGCAACCCGTGGATCGTCCGCAACCGATACGTCGACAAGTTCCGCCTAAGCACCCCGCAAGGCGAAGCGCTCGAGCTCCCGGCAACCAACTACGTCATCGTGGGCGAGCGGGTTCCTCCTGGCGTGGGTGTCCGCATGCGGGCTGGCGAAGCCCGCGACGCGATGGGCTTTCTCGAGCTGAGCCACTACCGACACCAGCGTGGAACGGTCATGGACCTCGTCTCCCGGCCGCACCTCACCGTCGACGCAATCCCCTGGTTCGAGGACGACGACGAGCTCTTTGTGCTCGCTCGGATGAGTTACCCGAGGCCGGTCCTCGCTGCGGCTCCGAGCGCGTCGCTCGACGGGTCGACGCCGCCTGGGTGGATGACCGAACCGCTCACGGTGCTGGCGACCGACGCTCCGCTCGGTCAGACGATTGAGCGCGCGCTCCAAGACCGCGCCGGCGTGGACGTCGAGCACATCGTTTCGATGGCGCCCGGGAGCACGGTGCTTCCCTCGCCCGGCGGCTTGCGGGAGGAGGTTCGCTCGGTCCTGGTCCGCATCAAGCCTCAGTACGCCCAGGTCGAGGTCCCAGACGTGTCTGGCTTTTCCACGTCTGGACGCGTGGGCGCCCTCGAAGCGCGGCAGCTCCTGCGCGCGGCGCAGGTCGGGGGCCTCCCAGACGCTCGACTCGAGCTCAACGTCTACGATCTCCTCCGCCGGCGTGGCCGCGACCCAGGTCCGTGGATCGGAGACACCCTCGAGCTGCCGGTCCGCTCGAAACTCCCCGGCGCCGGCCCGGTCGATAGACTCGAGCGCCCTCCCAGACGCGTCTTTTCACCGGCGAACGCCGACGACAGCCGCGGCTTCCTGAGCCTGGAGTGTCAAACCTTCGAGGAGCTCAACAGCAGCGGGGACGTTGTCGCGACTCGAGACTTCGAGTACGTCGTGCCGAAGCCTCTATCCGCACGCACGATCAGCACGGCCTTGCTTCGACGCATGGACGGTACGGTCTACATCGGGCTGGACGACGACGACCTTCCTGCGGCGCAGTGCATTCGAGGCAACTCGGAGCTGTGGGTCGCACCGGCCTGGCGGTTGCCCCACGAGGTCACGGGTCTGAGCCAAGGGGTCGCGTTCGTTCGGGATCGTCTGCTCGAGGAATACGGCGTGTCCATCATGGACACCGCGTGGCTTGGAGGGCGGTACCATCCCTCTACGGGTGCGACGCCGGAGGTCGTTCACCCGCTCGCGGTCGATGCTGCCGAGGTCGCACCGGGACACCGACCGCTCACCTGGGTGCCTCTGCAAGAGCTCGTGGCCGCACCGCAGTGGCTCATCGACGGACACCTACGCATCGCCGTCGAGCGATGCGCTCACCTCCTACGGGGGTGAGAAATTGTTGCACGCATCGACCACCGGCTGAACCTGCGCGAGCAGAAACGCCGAGTAGTCCATCTGGCACACGTCGTGCGATGCGCTCGTTGGAAACGCGCTCGTGAACGCCTTGAGCCGCGTCGCGTCCGTGTCGTCCGCACAGCCTTCCGCGCTCATGTCCGGCACGATCGAGAACACGGCGATGTCCTTTCGAATGCCATCCTTGAGGGTGGCCAGCTGGTCCACCCAGGCGTCGGGCTCGCCGTCGGATCCCCACGATGTGGTCTTCTCGATATCGTCCTCTTCGTCGGACACGAGCACCACGACCAGGAGCGCGTCTTCCTCGACGAAGTCCGCGTTGAACCCATCGGCGGTATCGCCCGTGAGCCCCTCGAGCAGCATGTCCATCGGGCGCTCGTTGGGGTCGCCGTCCTGCCCGGTGACGACGGCCGCTTCCAACTCGCCCTGCAGGGTGAGGTTGTTGTCGACCGACGCCGGGTCCCACCGCATGTAGTTGAGGCCGCTGGAGTACGGCATGGCCTCGAGCCCGGTCGGGACGACAAACTCGGGCTCGTCGGTGGTCATCACCGCGATGCTGACGTTGCCCATCGCTGAAATCGCCTGTTGTGCGACCTGGGAGACGAACGCAAACACCGTCGCTTGAAACCGGCTTTGTTCCGGCGCCATGCCGACCGAGTTGTCGACGATGAACAGGAAGTTGACGCCGATGCACGGGACGATAGGCTCGCCGCCCGTCGAGCCAGAGGCGTCGGTGTCCGTGACCGACTCGGTATCCGTCCCCGGGTCGGTGTCGACGGTCGGGTCGGTATCGGTCGAGGGTGTGGTCTCGGTCGAAGGCGTATCCGTGCCGGTGCCGGTCGTGGACATGTCGGTATCGGTGTCGGGTTCGCCGGTGCCAGACATCGTGGTCACCGGAGAGGACCCCGTCGCGCCAGAACAGAACATGCCGCAGTCCTGGTCCGGATCCCCGCAGCCCGTTCCCGCGACCGCAAGCCCCACCAGCAACGCCGACAGCGTGGCTCGAAACATCACTCCGATAGCTTAGTACACCGGTGGCCTCGAGACGAGGCGGGCTTGCGAAGCCCCACCCGCCGCGGACGGCGGACGCGTGCGTCTCTCAGTTGTCAGGAGCGCCTTGAATGATCCAAGTCCGAATGAGCTCGAGCTGGCTCTCATTGAGCGGGTCACCATTGATGGGCATGCGTTCGCCCATCACGCCGGCCTCGGTCAGCTTGGACATGAGGTAGCTGTTGGTCGGGTTGACCGCAGTCACCAGCGGGACCTCCGGGTTCTGCGTCGAGGCGATGCCCAGCATGGCGTCCCGTGACTTCCCCGCGGTGAGGTCGAGACCCGCGGCGGGGTTGTTGGTGCTGTGGCACCCCGCGAACGCGCAGGCCTGGTCGAAGATCGGCTGCACGTGCCCCGAAAGCGTGGCGCCACCACCCTCGGGCGGGATCGCAAGCTCGGCCGCATACTGGCAGTTGTCATAGTCGATGACCGAGCTGGTCTCGGCGCCACCTTCGTCGGCGGTGCCTTCAATCCAACAGGCGATCGCGATGATCTCCGAGGCGGTCAGCGGCTGGTTTGCCAGCGGCATCGGAGTCCCCGGCACGTTGCCCTGCAGTCGCTGCAGCAGGTAGGAGTTCCAGGGGTCGCCAGGCTTGATCTCCTGCATCGCGTCCTCGCTGCTGCCGCCGTAGACGCCGTCGGCATTGGGATCACCGGGCGTCACCGCCTCGAGGACCTGCGCATGGGTCACGAACTCGGCCGTGTTGACCAGATCGATGAGGCTCCCGCCCTGAACGTACGATAGCGCCGCGGTCACGGTCCCCACCGGCTGCATGACGCCCCCGACCATTCGCTCGATCACGGCCGACTCCGGAACACCGGGGGTGAGCATCGCCGCGGGCATCGGCTCGCGCAGCGTCAGCGTAGCGGTCCCGCCACCCATGCCGTCGTCGTTGATCACGATGCCGCCGATCTCCACCGCATGCCCGATGTTGGCTCCGTCGGTGAAGCGCAACACGTCGCCCACCGGCTCACACGCGTTGAAGACCGATTCGGGGTCGTTGTAGATCTCGTTGAGGTTGCAGGGTCGACCGATCCGGTCGATGACGCCCTGCGGGGTTCGGAGATCCGGGTACTCCATGTTGTTGTGGCACACGTTCAGGAACGGCGTACACGTGCGCTGGATGACCTTGACGTGAATCTCCTCGTACGTGGGGAACTCCACTTTGGCCTCCTCGATGTACGCCTCCCCCTCGTCGTTGTTCGGAGAGCCCCTGGTGCCTTCGTCGGAGTCCACGCCACCCGAGCCGCCAGGATCGCTATCGGCAGGCTCGGTGTCGGCGTCGTCCGTCTTGGCATCCGTATCCGAGATGCCGACCCCTGAGCCTCCGCTCGCAAAGCTTCCTTGCGCGCCAGGTCCAGCCTCGCAACCCAGCCCCGCGGTCCCCAGCGCGAGCAATCCAACGAAGGTGTAGCGACCCATCATCCGGGCGCGATTCTACAGCACAGACAACGACGAAGGCGAGGTGAGCCCAGTGCCCACCTCGCCGCTCATGTCCTCCCGCTGCTGCCTACGCGAAGAAGTCTTCGATCGGCGCCGCTCCCGGGAACACTTCGGCGTAGTCGATGTCGAGCCAGGCGAGCCAGGTCGCGAGGTAGTTCTGCGTCGAGTAGACCTGGGAACCCGCGACGAGCGACACGTCATCGGAGTTCGTCTGGCCAAGCTGCATGCCACCGGCCGCAGCGCCCCCCATCATGAACCATGCCTGGTTGCGCATGGCCGGGGTCCCAGTGTGGTCGGAGCCACCGCCGGAGTTGTAGCCAGAGCCCATCATGTTGTCGCGACCGAACTCGGAGACCGTACACACCATGGTGCGGTCCCAGTAGGTGCCACCGGCGGGGTGCGGCAGATTCTTGAGCAGGTAGTTGAACCCGCACAGGACTCGCTCGAGCGTCTGCGCGCTGGTCGTGAACGCGTTCATCTCGTTGGAGTGCGTATCCCAACCGTTGTCCCCGATGACCATCGCCGTCGAGCCTTCCATCAGGAAGCGGGATGCGAGCGCGGCGTTGCGGCCGAATGTGCTGGTCCCGAAGATCGCGGCAAGCTGAGCGTTGGTGTAGCCGTACTTCTCGGCGGTGGGCTCGGCCTCGACCTTGAGCGCGGGGTCGGTGAACACGCTACGGAAATGCTCGACCGCGTCCTTGCCCAGCGCGAGCCGAGACATCGTCGTGCGATCGGACGCGCTGTGCGTGTTCCGCATGTGGTTGTCGAGACCGGACTCGAACGCTCGCGCCCAGTCCGGCTGCTGCTCGCCGGCTTCTCCGTCGCCGGACTGCGAGGCGAACTCGGCGAAGCTCGTGGTCTTGAGCGGCTCGCTGTCGCCCGAGGGGCGGGCGAACGGCGTGGTGGCGTCACCGCCACCGATGACCACGGGCGGGAAGCTGCCGAACTCGGCCACTTCGGAGCCGTAGTACTTATGCAGCTTCATGATGTGGCTCATGATGCCGGGGCCGCCCGCGTTGTAACCGCTGGCGATCCAGTTGCGGGCCACCGTGTGGCTGCCCTCGCCCGAGGCCGAGTCGGGGGTGTGGTCCATCGCGACGGACACGGCCATATCGGTGGCGATGGCGGTGATGGACGGAAGCGCCCCGGTCAGTCCGGCGACCGGGTCGAAGGCGACGGGGGCGTTTTGGAAGACGCCGCCTACGCTCCAAGCCGCCGCCGAGTTGTGCTCGCCGTAGGGGTTGTATCGACTCGCGACCCCTGCGTTGAACATCGGCACGGTTCGTGCGCCGCCGTCCAGGTTGAGGATGATGAGGTGGTTGTCCTTATCCCCATAGTCGAAGTTCGCGCGGGCCCGGTTGGGCGAGTAGAAGTACGGAGCCGCCACGGCCGCTGCCGTGCCGCCAAGACCCATCTTCAGGAAGTTACGCCGATTGGCTTTGATTCTCGTCATCGTCTGTATGTCCTTCCGAGTCTCGAGTCCTAGTAGAACAAGAAGTCCGACGATTTGATGACCAGTCGGCAGGTGTGTTCGGCGAACTGCGCCGGGTTGCAGGTTGAGTCGTCACGGCAGCCGTCCACGCCGGCCACGAGCGCCTCGCTGGCGGTCTCGGGAATCGGTCGGATGAGCGCCGCGGCGTAGATTTGGTTGGCCGCTGCAGAGAGCGAGGCCTCATCTTCGTCGTTGGGGTCGTCGATGAACTGGTTGGGGTAGATGGGCGAGTCGGCGGTTGCCGCCAAGCACAGGTCACGGGTGAGCGTGGCCTGCGTGAGCGCGGCGATCAGGCCGGCTCGGGTTTCGCGGAACGAGGAGTCCCGGTCTGGGCATCCACCCAGCAGGCGAGCCGTGTCGCGGAACGCGTAGTCGGGCGTGGTGCCGTCCGTGGTGGGGTAGTTGTGCGGCTGCGTCCCGAGCACCTCGGGGTAGCGGTGGTCGCACGATCCCGGGACCTGGCCTACGAGCCGTTGCGTGGAGCGAAGCCACGCCTCGGCATCCATCTGTTTGGTGGGTCCATGCCAGAACGGTGGGTCCCAATCGGCGGGGTCGGGCTTGTCATCCTCCTCGTAGACGTTGGTCGCCGTGTAGACGAGCGCGGTCAGAATCTCGCGGTCGACGACGCGGGCGTTGCCGTTGTTCGCCTCGAGGAGGTCCACCAGCGCCTGTCGGGCGGCGGGCACCATGGTCCCCAGGTCGTATCCGAGGTAGCGGTCCATCGTGCGGTCGATGTACGCCTCGTAGAACTCACCGCTGCCCGCGATGCGTTGGCCAGGGATGCGGACTTGGTCCCACTGCGCAGGGGTGAGCATGTCGACGTCGAGGACGTTCGCCTCGGGGTCGACGGCTGCGGGGTCGGGCTGCGCGACAACGACTTGGTCGCCAGCTTCCCAGTAGTCCGAGCTGCACAGCGCCGAGTTCACGCAGTTGTTGGTGTTGAGCACCACGCGGTTGGTCGGTCCCTCCAGCGCGTCGCTGAACGGACGCTCTTCCCACATGCGGAACAGCGGGAACAGATCGAGCCGCTCCGCGCCGCTGGCATCACGGCCGAAGTGGCTGAGGAAGTTGAACCCGATCAGGTCGAGGCCATCCCACCGACCCAGGAATGCGGGGTGAGTGACCGCCTCGACCGCGAAGGTATCGAGCGTGATCTGGTCGGCGGGGTTGACCGCGTAGACCTGTCCGACCATCGCGTCGAGGTCGGCGATGTACGCGTGATAGGTCAGCTCGCTGTTCATGTGGAAGACGTCGGCCCACATGCGCTGGCTGATCACGACGTACTCCGGGCGCGCCATGAAGTCGTCGACGATCTCGTCGACGGTTCGGTCTTTGCAGTCCACCTCGTAGTCGACCGAGGTGGGGGAGATGCCGAGAAGGTCGATGTAGAGGCGACGGCATACCTCGACTTGGTCGGCGGGCTCGGGTTGGATCCCAAGGCCCTGCACCTGCTCGCACATCGCCTCGTCGATGACGTTGTCGAAGGTTGCGTCTTCGCAGTCGGTGATCGGCGGATCGTCGGTGTCGCCACCGGACTCGTCACTGCCAGACTCCCCGCCGGAGGACGCATCCTCGGACTCGGTGGGGTCATCTCCGCTTGGGTTGGAAGAATCCCCCGACGAGAGCGAATCCGTGTCGGTGTCGCCGGCCCCTGCCGGATCGTCACCACACGCGGACACAGCCACCGTCATGGCGAACGCGATCGAGAATCTGAGTGCTTTGTTGGTCATATCGACTCCCCTGCTTTTGGCCTTTCGCCAACGTTCGAGCAGACCCGTTCCGCCCCTCGAACATGCACGCGTGCGGTTGGAGTGTTGATGCCTCTCCCCAGGGGCCCCCTTCCACACACGCTACGACACGTAAGACACAGCTCACGTCTCGCTTTCCGGCTTCATTGTAAAAAACTTTGCGCCGACCCGGAGCGCTCATTTTCGGCTATCTGAGGCCGTTTTTCGGCGATCGGCAACGAGGCTGCGCACCTCATTCTGCGAGCCGAACCTCGCGGTCGTCGCGGCGCGATCGCACCACCGATGCCCACGCTGGCTCGGGCCCGCTCGGCCCCAGTGCTCCTCGCGCCCTCTGCGCCACCAAACGCACCGCAGGGTATGGGTCCCCGTCTACGAGGCCGTCCAGCAGAACTTCGGCCCATGGCGCGCTCGCGGCCGCGCGCGCTGGACCCCAGCCCAGGTGCCACGCAGCCAGCGCCCGCTGACCCGCGTCTCCGGCGAGCAACCACTCGGCGATCGCCGGAACGCATCCGGTCTCGCCAGCTGCGGCGCTCGATTCCGAACAGTCGATCGCACGAATCTCCGGGGGGCGCTCGAGGTCGAAGTCGCGCTCCAACATCGCCGCGGACCACGCGAGGGTTTGGTCGAGGTGGCACAAGTTGCACGCGAGCGGCCGCCCCGTCGTCAGCGCGGCCTCTATAGAAGGACTCGTGATCGTGTGGCTGCGGATCGCTCCGAGCAAGCCGTACGTCGTGCGGGGCATGTGGCAGTCGAGACAGGTCGGTCCCCCGAGGCCACCGTGCTTCGAGTGTTCTTTGGGGGAGGCTGCGATCTTTTCGTGGCACCGTCCGCACGCCGCGCCCTCGCCCGCCCCCGCCTTGAGTTGGCCGTCGCTCCAGGCTCGCCCCTCCACCTGGGTCTCCGACTCATGCATGCGATGGCACGTCGTGCAGCCGAAGTCTTCCGAGACGGCGCACGGCGACTCCAGCTGGCCGTTGAACTCCCGGCCCGACACGCGGACCTCCCCGTCGCTCCAATACCGCTGCGCGAAAAAATCGGGATCGGTATCGAGCAACGCGTCGGTCCACGCGCCGTGCTCCCGCAGCGGGTGGCGCACCACCCTGCCCCAGTCGGACACCGGTGCGGGTGGCGGTGCGTCGCGGCCGTGAGCAACCCAAGCGGCGTCATCGTGGAACACCGAGATCGAATGACACTGGGCGCAAACCTCAGACCCCGCTGCTGCGCCGCGCTCCCGCGGGTCGAGGATCGTCGGGTCGTCCTCGAGCGATCCGTTGGGATCGGGTGTTCGGTTGTTCCAGGCTTCCACGTGCGCTGCCCCGGGACCATGGCAGGCCTCGCAGGCGATCCCCAGCTCGGCAACCGTGGTGTTGACGGTCCCCTCAGCGAGATCGAAGCCTGGCATCCCATCGACGCTGTGGCACTTCACGCAGACTCGATTCCACGTGTAGACCGCCTCGATCGGCTCGCCGCGCAGTGCATCGTGTGTCGCTGGCGGCCGCAACAGGGTCCACTCGTTGGGAACCCACCGCTGCTCGGGCAACAGGAACGCAAACGCAAACGCTTCGAGCGTCTCGTGGGGACTGCGAACCCAGTACACCTGCATGTGATGCGAGCCGGTGATGAGCTCGACCTCGCGCTCTCGCACGCCCCCGCCAGCTTCGGGCTGCGTGACAAAGAAGCGGTCCCCTCTGCGGACCGCTTGGTAGTGGCCCTTGTCATCGAGCCCGGCACCATCGAACCGACCCAGGACGGACTGCGGCGTGGGGCGCTGCGTCATCGTGCGATGGAAGCTGCGGTGCCAGGACGCATGGGTCGCTTCGTGGCACTGCGCGCAGCGGGTCGAGCCCACGTATCCACCCGCATCGTGGAGCCCGACAGAATCCGCGCGGACCTCTTCGGGTGGCGGGGCGATGTCCTTCGCAGGCTCGCTCCGGCACGCCGAAAGCAGGAGC
>CAYGTG010000208.1:0-10105 GCA_964352485.1 uncultured Nannocystaceae bacterium
TTTCAAGAGGGCTTCAACGCGTACATCGCACCGCTGCCGGCCACCGGCCGCAGCTTTGACGTCAGCCCGACATCCAAGGCCCTTCCGATCCAGCAGGTCAGCCGTGACGCCGGCGACTACATGCACTGGTCCTCCAACAGTCGCCGCTTGTACTGGTCCACCGGTCCCGAGCTGTTCGCGCGCGATCTCCAGGAGAGCTTCTCGTTTCTCGATGGCGCTCCCGAGGAGCTGCCCGAGCCACCCGAGGCTGGCACCGACATCGGCTTTGACGTCGACAGCTACGTCCCCGACACGAGCTTCGCGCTCACCGGGGCCCGCATCATCACGATGAAGGGAGACGAGGTGATCGAGGACGGTGTGATCGTGATCAAGGGTGACCGCATCGAAGCCCTCGGCAAACGCGGCGAGGTGACCGTGCCCGGCGGCGCCACCAGCATCGACGTGAGCGGAAAGACGATCATCCCCGGGCTGGTCGATGTGCACGCGCACGGCTCACAGGGCGAATCCGGCATCACGCCCCAGCAGAACTGGATGCACTACGCGACGTTGACCTTCGGCGTCACCACCGTCCATGACCCCTCCAACGACACCGGAGAGATCTTCGCCGCCGCCGAGCTCGCTCGCGCAGGAAAGGTCGTCGCCCCACGCATCTTCTCGACCGGCACCATCCTCTATGGCGCCGACGCGCCGTTCACCGCCAAGGTGGACAGCATCGAAGACGCCCGCAGCCACCTTCGGCGTCTCAAGGCCGTGGGTGCGTTCAGCGTCAAGAGCTACAACCAGCCGCGTCGCAACCAGCGCCAGCAGGTGATCGCCGCAGCACGCGAGCTGGAGATGATGGTCGTGCCCGAGGGCGGCTCCACGCTGCAGCACAACCTCAACATGATCGTGGACGGACACACCGGGATCGAGCACGCCGTCCCCGTTGCCAAGGGGTACGCAGACCTCAAGCAGCTGTGGAGCGGCACCGAAGTGGGCTACACCCCGACGATGGGGGTCGGGTATGGGGGCCTCGGCGGAGAGATCTACTGGTACGCGCACACCAATGTGTTCGAACACCCGAAGATGCGAGCCTTCGTGCCGCCGCACGCGTACGAAGGCCGCGCTCGTCGGCGTCCGATCGCCTCCTCGGGCGACTGGAACCACTTCCGCATCGCCGAGCTGGCCGAAGCGCTGCAGGATGCGGGCGTGAAGGTGAACCTTGGCGCCCACGGGCAACGAGAGGGCCTCGCGGCACACTGGGAGCTGTGGATGTTCGTGCAAGGCGGCATGACCCCGCTCGAGGCGCTGCGGGCCGTCACGCTGGACAGTGCGCACTACATCGGCATGGACCACGCGCTGGGCTCGCTCGAGCCCGGCAAGCTGGCAGACCTTGCAATCATCGATGGCAACCCGCTGAGCAACATTCGAGACTCGGACAAGGTCACCCACACGATGGTGGGCGGACGACTCTTTGACGCCGCGACGATGGATGAGGTCGGGGGTCGCGCGGTGAAGGCCGCGGACTTCTACTGGCAGGGGACGGCGGGGTCCACCCGACCGACCACCACGTTCACCCAGCACCGACATTGATCGCGACGCGGGCGCTTCCAGCCGCTACCCTCCCGGACGCAATGCACTTTGCCGCAGCGCTCTCCGGTGCCGATCGTTTCGACACCGCGTTCGACGAGGTCATCGACGACCTCGAAGAACGGCTCGGTGGCGTCTCGCCGTCGCTCCTCACCCTGTTCGTCGGCTCGGCGCACGAGGCCAACTACGTGCGGCTGCACCGGATGCTTCGGCAGAAGTACCCCCGGGCTTCGGTCGTCGGATGTTCGGCCGGCGGGACCATCGGCGACGGTCAGGAACTCGAGGAGGGCAGCGGCCTCTCGGTCAGCGCACTGCACCTGCCCGACGTCGACATTCGGCCGTTTCACCTCGACCCCGACCGCGTGCCCAAGCCAACCTCCAGCGGGCTGTGGCAAGAGGTGCTCGGGACATCGGCCGAGTCCCAGCCCACCATCATCGTCTTTCCCGACCCTTTCACGAGCCCGGTCGATGCCGTTCTCGAGGGACTCGACCGCACCTTCGAAGGCAGCACCGTCTTGGGCGGCATCGCCAGCGGCATGCAGGAGGCCGGCGGCGGCGCGCTGTTCTGCGACGATGAGGTCCACGCGACCGGCACCGCCGGGGTCGTGCTCAGCGGGGACGTTCAGGTCGATACGATCGTATCCCAGGGGTGCCGCCCGATCGGGGCGCCGATGTTCGTCACCCGGGGTTCCGAGAATCTGATCACCGGCTTGGACGGCCAGAGCCCCGCGTCGGTGTTGCAGCGGCTGTACGACAGCCTTCCGCCCGAGGACCAGGTTCGGCTTCGACAATCGCTCTTCGTCGGCCTGGTCATGGACGACGACCTCGAGGTCTACGAGCAGGGCGACTTTCTCATCCGCAACATCATGGGCCTCGATGGAGACACCGGCTCACTCGCGATCGGTGCCAACGTTCGGCCTAACACGGTGGTGCAGTTCCACCTGCGCGATGCCGAAACATCGCAGCGAGATCTACAGGCGCTCCTCGAGGCGCGAAGAGACGCCGGCGAGCCCACGCCCGCCGGCGCGTTGATGTTCTCGTGCCTTGGCCGCGGCCAAGGCCTGTACGGCAAGCCAAACGTCGACAGCAACATCCTTCGCGAGCTGTACCCCAAGCTTCCGCTCGGCGGGTTCTTCTGCAACGGCGAGCTGGGCCCCGTCCAGGGGATCACCCATCAGCACGGCTACACCAACGTGCTGGCGCTGTTCGGCTGAGCGCTCGAGGTCTGCGTCTTCGGGCGCGAGATACCTCGGAGGCTGGCCACGAAAAAGCGCCGTGCAACGCTGGCGCGAACCTGCCTTGCGAACGACGCTTGGGTGCGGGGTGGATGGCCCAAGGGCCGGGTCTAGAAGCCGAGTTCTTTCTTGCGGTCTTCGGCGGTGGGCAGCGGGTCCGAGGTCTCGGTGATGACCGGCAGTCCAGGCGCCTTGTCGGCGTTGATCTGCTTCCACTTCTCCTCATCCTCGGGCAGCTCCGTCTCGTCGAAGATCGCCTCGACGGGGCACTCCGGCACACACGCGCCGCAGTCGATGCACTCGTCGGGATCGATGTAGAGCATGTCCCCATCGGCGTGAAAACACTCCACGGGACAGACCGCTACGCAGTCGGTGAAGCGACAACCCTTACAATTTCCGGTGACGACAAACGCCATGGCCGGCGGACTGTAGCCTCTTGCCGCCCGAAACGCCCGTCTTTGTCGCTTCGGCGGGCCCATGAAACGAACGCCAGCGGCGCTCGACTCGCATGGCTCGGCCGCACCGACATTTGTCCACACCCAGCCCAAGCCCCGCGGCCGCTCCTGTGGACAATGTGTGGACAACATTTCATGATCAGTCATCTAAGCTGCTGACATTCTTCGGCATTTGCCGAGTACGGGCGCGCGACACGCAGGCTGTGGAAAACCGATCCTCTGGCCGGTCTAGCCGCATCGGTCCATCATCCGGCAGGTCATGGCCGTGCGCCCTCCCCGTTCGATCTCCGGCCCCATCATCTGGGGATCGGTCAGCGCCACGCTCACCGTCGTGATGCTGGTCGGATGGATCTATCTGATCGTCAAGAACGGCGGGCTCACCCAGGTGCGGGCCGCCAACTTCTGGCTGCTGGTGGGCGGCATCCTTTCGCTGGTCGCGATCACGACGGTGCTGATTCTGTTCTCGGTCTTTCTTGCCCGGCAGATCCTCGAAAACCGGCGACAGACGACCTTCATCGATTCGGTGACCCACGAGCTGCGCTCGCCGCTTGCCTCGATTCGTCTCGGCCTGCAGACCCTCGGCCGCACCGGACTCGCCAGCGAACAGCGGGAGCAACTCCGCGGAATGATGCTGGAGGACACCGACCGTCTCGCAGCCTTTATCGACGACATCCTCGAGGCGACTCGCCTCGAGTACGCGCACGCCGGCCAGATGATCAACCGGGTCTCACTTGCCGAGTTGATCCACAGCTGCGTGCAGACGGTCGCTCGACGCCACAAGCTCGACCCCGATGCCATCGAGATCGACGTCGACGATGCGACCGAGCTTCGCATCGATGGACCCGCCGTCGAGACGGTCCTCAAGAACCTTCTCGACAACGCGATCAAGTACTCCAACCCGCCGGTTCGGGTGCAGATTACGGCGCGCGTGTCCGAGCAGGGGCGCGTGGAGATCTGCGTTCGCGACCGCGGCGTCGGCATTCCTCAGAGCGAACTTCGGCGGATCTTCGGCCGCTTCTATCGCGTTGACCACGAAGACGTTCGTGCCCGTCGCGGCACCGGCTTGGGCCTGTTCGTGGTGAAGGCGCTCGTCAAAGACCTTGGTGGGCGTCTCAAGGCGCATTCCGACGGTCGGGGCAAAGGCACTACGATGACCATCAGCCTGCCGTACATCTCCAAAGACTCCCCCTCCGCAGCCAACTCGGATCAGGAAGCCCACGCATGACCCAGCCCAAACCGCGTCTGCTTCTCGTCGAGGATGAGGACCACCTTGCCGCCGGCCTCAAGCTGAACTTCGAGCTCGAGGGGTTCGAGGTCGACGTTGCCCGAACGGGACGGGAGGCTGGCTCGCTGCTGCTGCTGCAGCCCGACTACGACATCATGGTGTTGGACGTGACGCTGCCCGACACCAGCGGGTTGATCCTGTGCCGCAGCATTCGAGACACCGGCAACACCACGCCAATCCTGATGCTGACAGCCAAAGCCAGCCTCGACGACCGCGTCGAGGGGCTCAACGCTGGCGCCGACGACTACCTGACCAAGCCGTTTGAGCTCGAAGAACTGCTGGCCCGGGCGCGCTCGATGCTCCGGCGTGCCGAGTGGGAGAAACGCGAAGAATCGCGACCCGCGGCGTCCATCCTGCATCTGGGGACCGCGACCGTGGACTTCGAGCGGCACACCGCCGAACACGAAGGAGAGCCACTCCACCTCACGAAGCTGGAGTTCGACCTGTTGCGCTACTTCGTCGAGAACCCCGAGCGAGTGCTGAGCCGCGAGGAGTTGCAGCAGGAAGTTTGGAAGCTGCGCGACTACCCAAACCGGCGCATGGTCGACAACTTCATCATGCGACTGCGACGCCAGTTCGAGCTCGACCCGCAGGCTCCGAAGCTGTTCGTTTCGGTTCGCGGCGCTGGCTACAAGTTCATCCCGCCCCACGAGCCTGCGACCACGAGCCCGTGACGAGCCCCCGCTGAACCCGCCCACCGGGTGCCGCCCACGGAATCCAGGGCGCACAAGACCTTTTCGGGCCGCGGCCTGCTCGTGTGCTAGCGACTCGAAGACATGGCGCAGATTCCCGACAGCATCCGAGCCGCCCGCGCCGCGTGGAACCGTCCTGGTCGGCCCAAACCCGCTGCGCAACACATCGAGCCTCCGGGGCCCGGCCAACAGTCTGTGTGGGACTTCCCTCGCCCACCACAGCTCGAGTCGTGGGCCGAGCGGGTCCGGGTGGAGTTCGCAGGCATCACGATCGCAGACAGCACCCAAACGCTCCGCGCCCTGGAGACCAGCCATCCACCGACCTACTACATCCCCCGCGCCGACGTGAACATGGACGCACTCCGGCCCGCGCCGGGGGCCTCGATCTGCGAGTGGAAGGGTACGGCTTCCTACTACGACATCGTCGTCGGCACTCAGCTCGCGCCCAAGGCGGGATGGAGCTACCCCGACCCGTTCGAGGACTTTGCACAAGTCGCCGACCACTTCGCCTTCTACTGCGCGGCGATGGACGGGTGTTGGGTCGGAGAGCACCGGGCGACGCCGCAGCCAGGTGGCTTCTATGGCGGCTGGGTGACCGCGCACGTCACGGGTCCCTTCAAGGGGATCCCAGGCTCCATGGGGTGGTGACGAACCTCCCGAACTTTTCTGGTCACCTTTTCGCCGCGATCCCGACGTTGGGGCATGCACCGCCTCTGGCCGTCGCTCGCCCTGTTCGCTCTCGGCTGTTCCACCCAGGTCCCGCCGCCCGCACCCGCACCGCCTGTCTCCCAGGCCACCCCTGCCAAGGCTCCGCGCGTCGTCGAGCACGCATCGTTCGGCGTGAGCATCTACGGCACCGGCCCCTCGGTCGTCCTCATTCCCGGACTCACCTGCGGAGGCCACGTCTGGGACGCGACCGTAGACCGCCTGAAGTCCGAGCACACCGTCCACGTGCTCACGCTCTCGGGGTTCGCAGGCCGCCCGAGCATCGAAGGACCGCTTCTGCCGACCGTTCGCGATGAACTGGCTGCCTACCTGCGCGAGCTGGACCGACCCGTCGTGATCGGACACAGCCTCGGGGGGTTCATGGCGTTGTGGTTGGCGGCGACCGAGCCGGAGCTCGTCGCCGGTGCGATCGCGGTGGACGGCCTCCCGGCGCTCGCAGCCCTTTCGGGACAGGAGAGCGAGGCGGTCGCGACGTTCGCCGCCCAGATGCGCGTGCAGATGGCATCGCAGTCGCAAGAGGCGTTCGCGGAGCAGACATCGCAGACGCTGCTGATGCAGATCTCCGATCCCGAACAAGCCGCCGCAGTCAGCGAGGTCAGCGGGCGCTCGGACCCGGCTGCCGTAGGACAGGCGATGCAGGAGCTGCTCACCACCGACCTTCGGCCCCAGCTCTCGGGCACGAGGGCCCCAGTACTCTTGCTGGGAGCTGGCGCAGGAACCGAGGCCCAGGCCAAGAGTCGGTCCGAGCAATACCGTGCACAGATTGCCGACATCCCGCACCATAGGTTGGTGATGGTCCCGGGCACCCGGCACTTCGTGATGCTCGATGCGCCCGAGGTGTTCTGGGAGCACGTCGACCGCTTCCTGGCGGAGGCTCAGTGACGACCCTCCCCATCGGCGACGCCTCAGGCTTCGCCCGCTTGGTCGATGACCACCGCTCGATGGTGTGCTCGATTGCGCTGTCGATCGTCCGAGACGTCTCCGCGAGCGAGGACGTCGCGCAGGAGGTCTTCCTCGCCGCATGGCAACAGCTCGCCTCGTTGCGGAATCCTGCCAGCCTCGTACCGTGGCTGCGACAGATCACCCGCAACCGCGCCACCGACCGACTGCGCGCGCGGGCAACCGAGGCCTTGGTGACCGAGCCCGCTGCGGATGCCGATCTCGAAGCCGCGGCCTTGGCCGAAGAGCGCGACCGAATCCTCGCCAGTGTGCTCGACGCACTTCCCGAGGACAGCCGCGAGGTCGTGCTTCTGTTCTATCGCGAGGGGCGTTCGGTCCGGCAGGTTTCGCGCCTGCTCGATCTGTCCGAGCCCGCCGTCAAACAGCGCCTGTCCCGGGCCCGCAATCGCATCCGGCGCGACGTCGCGGAGCGGTTTGCAGACATCGTGCGAGACACGGCTCCCACCGCTGCATTCACGATCGCAGTCTGTGCAGCCCTCACCGTCGGCGCACCGTCAATCGCCGCCGCGTCGGTCCTCTCCAAGGCCGCCGGGTCGAGCGCGGCCAAGGGCCTCTTGGGCAGCGCATTGCTGGGACCCTTGCTGGGCGTCGCTGGGGTCGTCGCCGGAACCCACCGCGCCCTGCAGGGTGACCGCTCCGATGAGGAGCGTCGCGCGCTTCGACGGACGGGTTGGGTTGCGGCTGTGCTGCTCGTTACCCTTTCAACCGTCGTTGTCTTCATTCCCCGCACCCCCCCGTGGATGTGGGGATGGTTTGCGGCGCTGATGAGCGGCCTGACGTTCATCTACGGAGTCTGGGTTCCGCACATCATTGCCCCGCGCTACGCCGCCGAGCGGATGACGGACCCCGGTGCTCTGGGTCGGCAACGGCGAGAGCGGGTTGCGTCATGGCTCGGCCTGTTGGCAGGCATGGTCGGGGGAGGGATCGCCATCGCGTGGGCGCTGCAGCAGTAGGCCTGTGCTCTCCGCGCACGACATCGACGTCATGCGTTCGGGCGAGCGTGTCGGCGTAGAATCGACAAGCGCTGCGCCAACGATGGTGTTAGATGTGGCACCGGAGTTGCACTCCACGTTCGCGTTTCCCCGAGATTGTTGACGGCATGAATTGGACATCGCGGTGGCTCCCACGGCTTCGGTGGAAACTTGGCCGGTGGGACAGTTTTGCGGTCCTGTGGCTGGCCTTCACAGCCGTGGTGGCAGTCCTCGTTTTCGACGACTTCGGCGAGACCTTCGACGAGGACAAACACGTCACGTACGGGGACATGATCCTCGCCTGGTTCGTCACGTTCTTCGAGGACGAACGAGCACTGTCCTACTCGCGCGACTACCTCTACGGCGGCGCGTTCGACCTCGCCGGTGCCGTCGTTCGAACGCTCGTCCCGCTGAGCACGAATGACGCACAACACCTGCTTGGCGGGTTCGTGGGCTGGCTGGGACTGCTGGGGACCTGGCGACTTGGCCGGCGGCTCGGTGGACCGGCAACCGGTTGCGTGGCTCTGCTGCTCATTTCGGTGACGCCGGAGTTCGTGGGTCACGCGTTCAACAACCCCAAAGATGCCCCGTTCGCGGTCGGATACGTGTGGGCGTTGTACGGCATCGTCGGCTTGATCACAGCCGCTCCAAACCTCACCCGCCGCCACTGGATCGAGGCCGGGCTGTTCGTGGGGCTTTCGGCCTCCGTGCGCGTCGCGGGTCTGCTCTCGTTTTGCTACTTGGGTTTGGCGGTCGCATTCGTCTTTCACTACGGTCACCGGGTTCGGCGGTTCGCGGACACACGCAGCCTCCTGGGCCTCGCCGGACGCGCCACGGCGACATTTGGGATCGCCTGGATCGCGATGATCGCCGCTTGGCCGTGGGCTCAGCTTCAGCCGCTGCGTCGACCCCTGTTCGCCCTGAGCTACATGTCGAAGTTCGCTCTCGCGCCCCGGGAGTTTCCCTTTGGTGGCGTGAAGATGTACGGCTTCGAGATCCCCTGGGACTACATCCCACGAATGCTGGCGATCAAGCTTCCAGAGCTGCTGCTGCTCGGCCTTGCGCTGAGCCTGCTGCTCGCCCCCCTGCTGCTGATGCGCGAGCGAGACCTACGGCGCACCGCCAGCTGGGCGCTCCTGCTGCTCGCAGTGGTCATCCCGCCCGCCTACGCGATCCTCAAGGGCTCCACGCTCTACGGGGGCATCCGCCACTTTCTGTTCTTGATGCCTCCGCTCGCCGTGTTCGCGGCCGGAGGATTCGTTGCCGTTGGGCGGATGGTCACCGCCCGTTCTCGAGTCGCCGGCATCGTGATGGGAGCGGCCATCGGCCTTGCGTGGAGCTTCGGTATGGCGACCGTCGTCCGGTTCCATCCGCTGCAATACGTCTACTACAACCAGCTGGCGGGCGGCGTACAGGGGGCGGATGGCAACTACGAGCTCGACTACTACGGCGGCGGCTACAGGCCCGCCATGCGACAGTTTCTCAACGAACTCTGGGAACGTGAGCCGCAGACCTACCTGTCCAAAAAAGTCCGCTTTTCAGGGTGTGGCGGCGGACATGAGTTGCCGGCCCACTTCGTCAGGGACGACAAGAAGCCGGACTTCCACATCGGGAGCACGCGCGGGGGCTGTCGGGACAAGTACTCAAGATATCCGGTTTACACCGCGCTCGTGCGCGATGGCGTATCGATCGTCATCGTTCGAGACCTGCGAACGAAGCCACAAAGGGCAAAACGATGACCTCAGCTGACGAGCTCTCGAAGGATTCGATCGAGGACGTCCTCGCGGCCGCGGAGGCTCTCCTCCACGACCCCGTCGCCGCACCTCGGTTCGCCGTCCCCTGCGTCCACCAAGCGTGGGCAATTGCGCTGAACAACGCCGCAGACCTGCCGGCTGCGCTTCGCGAACACGAATCGGTTCCCAAGGACCAACGAATCCGGTTCGCCGACGCCTGGCAGCGGCAGGAGGACGTTCGCGGCGCCCTCACCCGCGAAGAACTCCTCGAGCAGGTGCGTGCTTTGAGGCGGACGACTGCGCCGGCCAACCGACGCATGCTCTACGGCGCGTGGGCTATGATGGCGGTCGCGCTCCTGGGCATCCTCATGCTGCGCATGTACTCGGGATCGGTGGGGACAACCCAGGGCTCTTCGGTTGGACCGTGGCGCGTCGAGGTCTTCGCGATCAAAGAATTCCGCGGGCCCTCGGCGGTGTTC
>CAYGTG010000209.1:0-10089 GCA_964352485.1 uncultured Nannocystaceae bacterium
GTGTTGCGGGCGCGGCCAAAGCCAGGAAAAGCAGGCACGACGTCATCTCAGCGTCCCTCCGCCGAAACGTCGGTCGCCGCGAGGATCGTGACCGGGATGAGGTCTTCAGCGGTGCCGTTGATGCGGACCTCCAGCTCAGCCTCGCCGGGCGCCACACCGAGCATCATCCACGTGTCGACCTTCACCCCCGGCTCGATCCGTGCAACCGCCTCGTCCGTGGACGCGAGCTCGACGATGTCACTCACTTCGTAGTCCTTGTTGCCGCTGGAACGGGGCTCAACCTCGAACAGGACGACCCGTCCGTGGACGAGTTCGATGCCAGCGGAGTCGACCTCGGCCGTCTCCGCTCCCTCCAGCACCGTCACCCGCAGCCCGTCATAGCTGGGACCGCATCCGCCGACGAGCAGCCCGGCGAGCAGCATCAAGACGCGCCCCTTCATTCCGTGCCCCCCGAGGTCTCACCGCCGCTGGTGCTGCCCCCGCTGGTGCTGCCCCCGCTGGTGCTGCCGTCGTCTCCTGTGGTGCTCCCGTCATCACCTCCAGTACTCCCGTCGTCACCTCCAGTACTTCCGTCTCCGGTCTCCGGCGGGTCTTCAATCGGGACAGCGTCCACCCGCACCTCGAACGTCTCCTCGTGTCCGCCGCCCCGGACAACCAGCCGACCGACCCCTTCGGAGAGTCCATCGATCCGAGCGACCCGTCCGCCTGTCTCTGAGACGAACAGGATCTCGGGAGTCAGGGATTCCCAGGTGTACTCCAGGCTGCCGCTCAGCCGAGTGGAGCCTGCGTATGGCATCACCTGCACGGCGAAGTTCTCCCCAAGGAAGAGGTCCGGTCTTTCGCCCTCGGACGGGCGGGGATCGCCAGGCGTGCAGCCCCACTCGTCGGCGGTCGGTTCGGGCAGGGTCCGCGAAAGGGTCAGCCGCGTCACGGAGAGAACCTCGACCTCGATGAAGTCGATGGCGGCCTCCTCGCTCACCGCCACCACCGTGGCGACTCCTGGGACCGGGGCAGAGAACCCGGATCCGCTATCCACCAGCGCATCTCCGATCGCGGAGAGTCTGGGATCTCCGACTCCCGCGGGCAGACTCGTGTTGGTCGAAAAGTCGAGGTTGAAGCGAGCGCCCGCTGCGACCGCATTTGGAAAGCTACGGCTGCCACATGTGGGGTCACCGCTGTTGACGCAGATCCACTTGAATCGGCCCTGAGATAGGGCTCCGGCCGCGCTTTCGACGGGGTTCGAGACGGGGACGCACTGGTGCTCGTCGCCCGAATCGTCGCTCCAGCTGTCGTCACAACCCCCTGCCGTCACCATGGCGAGGGCAAGGATGAACAATCGTTTTTGAGTACGCATCGCAAGTTAAGCACGGTGGTAGTGCCACCGGTGCGCCGAACGATCATCGGGCGACAGGACGAATGCCGATGTTCTTGATCCCGATGCGGCGAGAACGACGCCGACCCGTCCGCGACGACATGTCAACGCGGCGGAGTCGTCCCAGACACGGTGGCGCCCGACCCCGCCGCCCCGCCTGTGAACTCGGAGTTTTTCGCTGGCACGCGACTTGAAAAGACCGTGACTCGATGGGAAACCGATCGATCACCGCAGCTCATATCGGACTGGCCCTGGGCCTGTTCGCAGCGGCTTGCTCCCAACCACGCACGGACCCGGACCCCTCGGACATCGCGGCCACCCCCGCCGCGGCGACGGAGGGTTCGGCTTGGATCGAAGGCGAGGTCGAGAGCCGCCAAGGGGCGAGGGTGTTCGCCCTCGACAAGAACTCGCAAGCGTTCTTCACCGCGGAATCAGCCCCCGACGGACGGTATCGGATCGGACCGCTGCCCGCCGGCGAGTACGAGGTGAGCGTGATGTGGACACTCGCCGGACCCGCGCATGTTGACAACTTCGCAGTCGCGTCCGTCACCACGACCGCGAACGCCACGAGCCGCGCCGACTTCACCCAGCCGGGGAACGGCTCCCTCGTCGTTCGCTTCGAGCCCAGGCGGATTCCGGGCACCATCGTGACCGAAGTCCAGTTGTTTGCGGGGTCGCAGGACAACGTCACGATGGCTCGCTACCGCGAGTTGCAGCGCATGCAGGCGCACCGTCCGCGTGGCCGCAACACGATCTCGGCCGACGACACCACCACCACCTTCGGCGGACTCCCTTCCGGTGCCTACACCGTGTGCGCCGTGACCAACGTGGGTGGCGACGACCTGCACACGATCTGCCAAAACGCTGAGCTTGAGGGCGCGGCGCCGGTGGAGGTCACCCTCGACGTTCGTGTCGGCTGATCGGACGCCCAAAGGCCGCAGCTCAGCGCGGCGCCGTGGCCTCGAAGCGGAGCTTGGTCCGGCCGGTCGCGATGAGAATGGCTCCGGTGACCACCATCACGACGCCCACACCGGCGACCGCCGCCCCCACGCGCAGGCGGTCCGTGTCATCGTCGGCCAGGGTCATCATCGTGGCCCCAGCGAGCAACGCCGGAGACCCAGCTCCGGCAAGGGTCCAGCCGGTGAGAAACGCGGATCTCCGCCCCCCACGGACCCGAACCGTCACGTCCCCGCTGGGCGGGAGATGAAACGTCGAGGAGGGCAGAACGTCCGGTCCCGCCACGAAATAGCCGGGAGCCTCAGGGTTGAGCACCACGTCGCAGGGAGCTGTGCAGACCGCCTGAGCCTGCACCCGACGCAGTCCTCGGACCTCGTTGCGTTGAGCTTCACGAGCGATCAGCACCACAGCATCGGGACCCCGTTCCACTTCGAGGTGAACGCGAGGACCGGTACCGGCGGTGGCAACAGCGATGGCGAGGGCGAGCCCATTCATACGAGACTCCCGAGGACTACGTCACCTCAGCATGTCGTCGAACAGTCCGACCAGCTGCTGCGCGTGCGAACTCCACGTGTGATTCGCCAGGACCTTTGTGCGCCCCTTCTCGGCCGTCGAGACCGCGAAGTCTCGATGCTGCTCGAACCGCACGATGGCGTCGGCGAGCTCGCGCTCGGAGCCTGGTGTGGTGAGCAGCAGGTCCTCCTCGTGGGTGAACAGCGCTTCGATGTTCGGCTCTCGTACCGTGATGGTCGGCTTGCCCAACGCCAAGTACTCGAACACCTTGAGCGGGTCGAGCGCGAAGCCAGAGCCGCGACTCCCCCTGTGAAACCGGGGCTCGAAGGGAGCAGCGCAGATGTCTGCGGCGGCGAGCAGCTCGGGAACTTCTCCGTAGTCCACGGCACCCGTGAACACGAACCGGCTCTCGAGGCCGGCCGCCTTGACCTGCGATTCGATATCAGCCCGCCTGGGGCCGTCGCCGATCAAAAGGACACGGACATCGTCATTGGGTAGACGGCCGATGGCGCGCACGAGGACGTCGACGCCGTGCCAAGGACGAAAGGTTCCCGCGTAGCCGACCACGAATCCTTGGCCCAGGCCGTAACGCTCTCTCGCCAGGCGTCCGTCGATGCCCGGATGGAAGCGCCCTTCGTTCGCCCCCCAGCTGACCTTGACCGCCTTGTGTCGAACTGAGGCTGGTACGACCGCGATGGGGTCGGTCGCCACGATCCGGTCTGCCTGCAGCAGCGAGAGCCAACTGTAGCGACGATCGAGCACCATCGACAACAGCGGCAGGCCGCGCTCACGTGCCAACATGGCGCCGGTTCCATACGAGGTGCACCGTTCGTAGATCACGTCGGGTCGGAACTTGTCGACCGCGGGCCCTGCATCGAGGAACGTGCGCACCGCGTCGACATGGCGCATGGCTGGCGGAAAGCGGCGCATGGGTCGGCCGACCGGAGTGATACCCGGGCCGGACGATCCACGGCTGGCGAGCAGCAGCGTCTCGCCGTGTCGGCCGAGGTGATCGACCAACTCCCGGACGTGGGTGGACCCCCCGTGACGACCGGGCAGGACGATGTCGGTAGCGACGACCAGGATGCGCATGGCTGCCGCGCGAGGCTACACCAGTTGCCTCCTGGGGGGCGCAGCCGCACAATCGGAGACAATGGCCTCTGCCGCCGTGCTCTCGAAGCCGCCCCACTTCATCGTCGTGGGCGCTCAGAAGTCGGGGACCAGCACGCTGCACGGCATTCTCGGCGCGCACCCGGACGTGTTCATCCCGGAGCGAGAAATTTTCTTCTTCGACATCGACGACCCCGTTCAGCACCCGGACTTCGTGCGTCCCGGCGGCGCGATGCGGGACTTCGACGCCGACTTCACGAGCTACGAGGCCTGGTACGCCCGCTTCTTCGAGGGCGCCGCACGAGGCCAGCTTCGTGGCGAAGACTCCACCAGCTACCTGCCCTCCACGCTGGCTCCGCAGCGCATCGCACGACTGTGCCCAGACGTGTTGATCATCGCACTGCTTCGCGATCCTGTGTCTCGGGCCTACTCCCACTACTGGCACGACGTTTCGCGCGGTCGATGCAGCCGGTCCTTCGAAGCTGTGGCGCGCGAACGCGACTCGTTGGTCGTACAGCGTGGCTGCTATCGCGAGCAGATCCAGCGCTACCACGACGCCCTGGGTGCCGATCGGGTCCAGGTTGTCGTGTTCGAAGAGTTCGCGAAGAACCTCGAGCGCGTCAGTGGAGAGGTTTGTAGTTTTCTGGGGTTGGCACCGCCGCCGAGCTCGGCCCTGGAGCGCGAGCGCTACAACGTCGCGAGGGTTCCCCGAAATCTGGAGACTCGGCTATGGCTCAACCGGACCGCCCCGTTCCTGATCAAGAAGAGCTACCGGGGCCTCCTTCCCGAGCCCGGTCACACCGGCATGCTGTCGAGTCTGTGGCGCGACCGACTGTGGAGCTCACCGTGGGCCCCCCGCGCGAATCGTCTCCTCGACGCGCTTCGGCCGCAGCGGGCGTACCCGCCGATGGCTCCCGCGACCCGTGAATCGCTCTCGGAGCTGTACCGCCTCGAGAACAAAGGCCTGGACGCGTTGCTCGGCCGCGACGACCTCGCCCGGTGGTGGCCGTCGTGGGCTTGATGCACAGCGCTGAGCTTGCGCCCGCCGCCCTGACCACGCACCTTCGAACGCGCATGAGCAAGGTCGCAGCCCGTGTCGTTCACTACGGCGCCAACGATCCACAGACCCATCGCGGTGGGGTCGAGGCCTTCGCACGCAACCTCCGGCTCGTCTTCGACGAGGTGTCGTTCATGTTTCCCGGCAACCTCGACATCGACAAGGTCCGCCGCGAAGAGCTCATGGTGGTGTGTGACAACCACTGGGTCACCGATTGGCCGACCGAGCTCCCGGTCGTCGGATTCCAGCACGGTGTCGCAGCGGTCAAGGCATCGATCACCGGGAATCGAACGGGCCGCGCGATGGCGAGGAGACAAGCCAAGGCGGCCAAGCGCAAGAACACGATCTGGGTCGCGTGCGCGGAGTGGATCGCCACCACATTCGAGGCGCTCCATGGCAACGGAGCCAAGCACGTCATCTACCACCAGGTCGACCTGGATCGCTTCGATGGCGATCGCTCCGACACAGACCCAAGACTCGTGCTGCATGACGCCCGCGGGGCTCACAAAGGCGAGGCCCAGGTTGCCGGTCTCACCCGGCGTTTTTCCGACTGGAAGCTCGAGCCGCTCGCCTGCGAGCCCGCCGAAGTGCCCAACCGGATGCGTAGGGCCGCCGCATTTGTACACCTGAGCCAGTATGAGGGCAACAGCATCGTGCTCAACGAAGCGCTGGCCATGGACCTGCCTTGTTTCGTGACCAAGGTGGGTCTCATGAACGACGAGGCCCGCCCTCGCGACGTTCACATCATCGACCCCGCACGGGCGTTCGCCGATCCCGACGAGCTCGACCGGGAGTTCGCGGAGTTCCTGCGTTCGCTGAGCAGCCGCGTCTACGCACCCCGCGAGTGGACGCTCGCCCACGCACACCTCGATGTGGTCCGCGACAAGTGGCGGATGGTTGCCGAGCAGTGGCGCGCCGCGTGGCCTGGGGCGTAGCGAACCGGCGAGGCGAACTGCCCCCCGCAACGACACCGTGACTCCGGAAATTTCGTTTGGCCGGTACCTTGCAGTAGCGTCGCGACGTGAAACGCTCTGGAACCGTCACTCGTCGCCGCATGATGGGCACCCTCGGTCTCGCGACCGCAGCCACGTTCGGCACGGGCTGTTGGGGCAGCTTCAGCCTTACCGGGAAGGTCTATGACTGGAACGGTTCGTTCGGCAGCAAGTGGGCAAGTTGGGCCGTGTTCCTGGTGTTCATCTTCCTCCCGGTCTACGGCACGCTGCTCTTCATCGACGCCATCATCTTCAACACCATCGAGTTCTTTTCCGGCAAGAACCCGATTCAGCGCAGCGCCGAGCTCGGCAACGGTCAGCGCATGGTGTTCACCCCGGTCGAGGGAGACCCTGAGGCGGTCGAAGTGGAGCACTACGACGGCGATAAGGTGGTCCGGGCATTCCGCATCCACAAGACGCGCCGTGGATTTAGGCTTCGCGACGGTCGTGGTGAGCAACTTCAGGTCGGGACTGAGGCCGATCAGCTCACGCTTCGTGATGCGGATGGTGCGCCACTGGCGACTCTCAACGCGCAAGCCCGCGACCTTGCAGCCGCCGATATCGAGGACGGTGGCAACCCGAGCGAAGCCGTCACCGCGGTTTTGGACGGCGACTCGATGGGTCGCATGCTCGCCATCGCCGACCGATCGCAAGTCGGCGCGCGGGTCTAGCGAGCAGCCCGTTGGCGCCGAAGCTTCGCGGTCGCGAAGGCCCAATCTTCGGCGCTGATCGTTCGGGTCAGCGTGCCGAGCACGGCGAAGCTTCCCAGCACGATTCCGGCCACCGCGAGGAGCTCGACCCACGGCCCGACGTCGGTTCCGAGCACAAACGCCCAACCGGCCGCAGCTCCCACGCTGGCCACCAGCACGATCCGTAGATACGCACCCAGCGGGAAGATGTCGCGCAGCGGGATCCCGGACGCCTTGGAGATGTAGCGGGTGTAGACGACCGCGATCGGGAAGAACGCGAGGGCAGTCCCCATCGCCGGCCCCTCGAAGCCAACGATCAGCAGCAGAGGCACGCTGAGCAATACGTTGAACGAGAAGGACTGCAGCGCCGCATGCAGCACATACTTCGGCTTGCCCGCAGCGACGATCACCGTGCCGAACGCTGCGACGCGCAGAATCGACAACACCGTGTACCAGCGGAAGACGGGCACTGCGTCCAGGTACTCCGGGCCACCAAGCAGCTCGATGAACGCGTCGGCACCGACAAAGAACACCAACGCAGTCGGCACGACCAACAGTGAGACCTTGCCGATCGAGCCCCTCCACGCGTTGATCGCATCGATAGAGCGCCCCTGGCGAAACGCCTCGACGAGCGAGGGGGCGAGGGCCGTGGCAACCAAGTAGGGGATACGGGTGACGACCGGGATCTGATAGGCGCCGGCTCGATAGACCGCATACGTATGGGCTGGAAACGAGGCGATCACCAGGAGCTGATCGAAGCGGTTGTTGAGCGAAGCCACCATGTCGGTAGCGCCTAGGGGAAGGCCGAAGCGCACGAGTTCCCCGGTGGTGACCGGAGAGGGCACTCGCGGACAGTCGGCGTAGCACCCGCGCACCACGACAGCGACGAACACGAGCTGGCCCAGCGCGACCGCGCTCATGCTCATCGCGACGACCGACGGCGAGTACCCCAGCGCGATCGGCAGCAGCGTGCTGATGGAAACCGTCAAAGATCGGAATACGCCGTAGCTCGCCGCCGTCCGCGGGCGACGCTCGACGACCGCGAGGTTGGGCAGGATGCGGGCCGGAAGGTCTCCCAGGGGGAAGAGCAGCAGGAACATCAGCGGCGAGAGGTCGGTGGGAGCCTCATCGAACAAGTTGAGCGAGGCGATGAGCGGCGTCGCATAGGCACCGAGCACCAGCAGGATGGCGGATCCGATCGCGCCGAGAACGATCAACAGCCGCACCACCTTGCGCGCGATCGCAGCCCGTTCTTCGATCGCTCGTCCGGGCAGAAAGAACATCACGCTCTGATGGAATCCCGCCAGCAGCAGCAGCGCCATCGTGTTGTAGACCAGCAGCAAGCCCGAGAGGCTCGCGACTTCGGCCTTGCCCGTGAGTCGCAGGATCGCGATCGGTGTGACGATGTCAGCGATCGTCGCAAGCACGTTGCCGATCACCAGGATCGACGCATCGCGCGACACGTTGCGCTCGGGTTCGCTCACCGGAACCGCGTCTTCACGACGTCGTCGTGGTTTTTCGGACGGACCAGATAAAGCCGTCGTACCAGAAGTGCATGAGGCTGACCACGATGGTCACGGCCCAGAAGCTCCACATCGAACCACCCAAGCCCGCCCACGCCTCGACGGCAAGGCCGTACAACAATGCGCCAAGAACGAAGGCGATCCAGGTGAGGACTCGACCCGCAGGCACATCCCGCAGCCGAAGCACTCGCTGCATGTTGTTGCCTTCCGTTGCCCACACGATGCCGAAGTACTGCAGAGCATGAAACGCGTTCATCACCAGAAACGCCTGTCCCCACGGGTTGAAGCCCCAGCAGTAGATCGAGACGAATCCGGTGCTCACCAGCAGGTAGACCTTCTGCCACGGGACGTGCTTTCCCTTCCGGTGGTCTCGCCATGAAGCCCAGACGTAGTGGAGCAGCATCAACGCCCCAAGCCCGAGAATCGCCCACGTGAAGTAGACCTGGTTGGACTCCATCTTGACCGGGATCTCGGTGAAGAACGCCGCCTTGACGGCTTCGAACTCTCCGAAGTCCTCGAAATGGTCCAGCATCGTCACGCCGGCGACAATAGGTCCGGCGTAGAGCACCTGGTTGATCCAGAAGTCGCGGCCACGACCGGCGAGGGGATCGTTGCCGGCCCGGACTTCGTAGATGCGGGCGAAGCCAAACGTCTGCGCACCCGAGTGATACACGTCCCAGAACGTCGCGAGAACAGAGGCAGATACGGCGACCCAGGTCGAGACGTGGATGGCGACGAATAGCAGAGGCGGGATGAGAAACATCCGCCACTTGAAGCGGGTGCGCACCTCGGTGTTGCCGTGGCTTCGCCAGAACACGATGACCAGATGGGCGTGGATGAACACGCCCAATACGACATTGTTGAAGGTGACGTCTTGGTCCCACCAGACGACGACCTCCTGGCCAACGTCGCCCAGCCCGACCATCGCTCCCAGCCACAGCGCCACGAGCGGCGGCGCGAGAAAGAACACCCAGTCGTACAGGGGCGAGACGATGTACGGCGAACGCCTTCGCGACTGCTGTTGGCCCCCCACCCAGCCGCAGGATAGTGCGCCGGCAGGATGTCGGGAAACCCCGGTATGACGGATCGCGAGGGGTCGCTCGCTCGACCGTGGCCGTCAAAACGCCGTTGCACCGGGTGTGTCGCCAGGTCTTGGCTGCGCCGCAACGAGCGAAGAAGCTGGATGAGACGGTCTGTGGGCAGACGGGTGCCAAGGAGCCAAGGGCGAACAGCGCGGATGTCGCGGGACTGGGCCCCACCTCGGGTCTGCGGATCCGCGCGTCCGGTTCAGCGCAGCACTTTGATCGAGCCGCTGGTGTAGGCGGCACCCAACGTGGCGAGAGCCGAAACGAGGGTGCTGCCAAACAAGGCGACGGTGATGACTTCGAGCATGCGGTCCATAGCCGGGTGCCCCCGGGTTGGGTTGGACAAAGATCAGCCCTGCTCAGACACCCGACGAAGTCCGCGTGCAAAAGCTACAGGCGGCACCGATGGTAGCTTCGCCACCGTGATCCACCTCTATGTGCACGGTCGAGGCCGAGGCCATGCGACACGTTGCCTTGCCATCGCGCAGGCGCTGTCGGAGGCAGGTCGTCCGTTTCGTGCGTTCGTCGGGCGCGATGGGGTGCCGCTGTTCTCGGCCCAAACCCCGTGCACGGAGGTCACGTCTCTCCCTCCCGCGGCCGCCCGTGCTGCGATGGCGCTCACCGGCCGGGTCTGGGACGCCATCGCGCTGGGCCGGCGGGAAGGGGTGTCGCTGATCGTTTCGGACGGAGACCTTCCAGCGGTGCTCGCGGCCCACGCGTTGCGGGTTCCATCGATTGCCGTAGGCCACGGCCTGGCGTTCAGCGAATGCAAGCGCCCGCCCACACTCGTC
>CAYGTG010000210.1:0-10051 GCA_964352485.1 uncultured Nannocystaceae bacterium
ACCCTCACGCCGATCGCTTGAAACCCGGAACGGACTTAAGATCTGCGGTACTAGCTCGGCGTGACGCCGGGCTCAGAGGCATCGACCGACCACACCCAGTTGTCGAGCAAGACCGTCGAGTCCCACACGCCGTCGCTGGTGTCCCAGATGACGAAGCGGATGTCGAAGATCTCACCCGGCTCGACGTTGCCGCTGAGCGTCAGCCAGCCGGTCCCGCCGCCGGCGCGACCGCTGTGACCACAGGCCGATGCCGCGAGGTCGAAGCCGGTCCCGTCGAGTGCGCCCGGGTCGACGCAACCGTTGTAGGTCCCGCCTGCTCCGCACTGCGCGATGCCGCCGTTCTCGCAGGCCGTGAACAACCCATCGGCTGCGGAGACAAGGTTGATGCCGACGGGCCACGTGGAGCCGCTGCCGTCGTCGTAGATTGCGATGTTCTGGTCGGCGGGGTTCTCGGGGTCGGTGCTGTCGACCAGCGTGATGAAGAAGTCGTTGAACGCGGTGCAGACGTACTCGGGATACTCCGCCGAATAGAAGTACATCTGAACGGAGAACGAGTTGGCGTTGGTTGGGGCTCGAACCCGCAGGTGCAGGTTCACTGGGTTGAAGGCGGTGGTGTTGTTGGGGTCCGGGCCGCCCGGCGCGTTGGGCAGGTTGTTGCCGTTGGCCGCGAACCAGTCCGCGGGGACGGCGGACGTTTCACCCAGGTCGATGCCGACTTGATAGGGCTCGAACCCGGGGTTGGTGTCGCCCACGTTGTCGGCCGCGTGCCCGGTGGAGAGCACGACGAGGCTGTCCCCGAACTGTGCGGTGACGTTGTCGCCGAAGCCGTCACGCACAGAGCGTGAGTTGGGGTCGGGCACACCGGTATCGTCGGCGAGCAGCAGCTCGGCCTCGATCACGCCCCACACCGCGTCCTGAGGGTCGGCCGGCGCCTCTTCGGTGAACTGGCACAGGTCCAGCGCGCGGGCGTAGTCGAACGTATCGGCGGAATCGCTGGCCAGCGCTGCGTCACACTCTGGGAGCGGGTTGTCGACTATTCCGTCGCAGTCGTCGTCGACCATGTTGCCGTCGACCTCGAACGCGCCGGCGTTGACGAGCTCGGGCGTGGAGCAGTTCGGTCCGGCGGTATCGCAGCAGTCGCCGCCGCAGGTTGTGAAGCCGTCTCCGTCGGCGTCGATGTCCTCGTCGACCTCGCCATCGCAGTTGTCGTCCGCCATGTTGCCGCACAGCTCCGACACCGGGACGACCTCGCCCTCGCAGGGACTCCATGCGTCTCCAGCGTCCGTGCAGGTCTGGGTTCCGCCGACGCAGGCACCGACGTCTTGGGTTGCGGGGTCGGCGGAGTAGCAGGCCTGGGTCTCACCGGGCGAGCACGTGCATTCGCCCTGGGTCTCGCAGCCATCGGAGGCGTCGCCGTTGCAATCGTTGGAGCCCATGGGGCACTCGCCCAAGCCGCACTGCGCCTCGACACACGACATCTCACCGTCACAGGCCTGGCCGCAGGAGCCACAGTGTTCGGCCGAGCCGAGGATGTCTACGCAGGCTTCGTCGCAGCAGACCAAGCCGTCGGTGCACGGGGTGTCTTCGTTGCAGCCTTCGACACAGCTGCCTTGTGCATCGCAAATCTCACCGTCCGCGCACCCCTCGTCCGCAAAGCACTCCGCGCCCTGACTCTCCGAGATGTTCGAGTCCTCCGTGTCATCGCCGCCCTCGGTGCCCGTCCCGGTGTCAGGATTGATGGGGACGATGCCACCGGTGGCGGTGTCGAGGGTGTCTGCCGAGGCGCTCGTGCCTCCACAAGCGACCAATGTGGCCGCGATACCAAGTCCAATCCAGTGTCGTCCCATCATCTCCCCGTCCTCGATCACGATATCCGTGCGACCGCGTTTGACCAAGCGGCGATCGGATGCGGACGTCCGCCCACAGCGCGTCACGCATGACACGAACACACAAGGTGCGACGTGCATGAGGACCGGGGTGGTACCCTCCTTCTCGCATGGACGCGCTGCCTGTCCTGCGCTTCATCACGCACTACGGTCTGCACTTCGCGTTTCCCGGCGTGTTGGCCTGGCTGTTCTTTCGAGACCGATGGAAGTCGGCGTGGAGGATGATGGTCGCGACGATGGTCGTCGATGCGGATCACCTTTTGGCCGACCCGCTCTTCGACCCCAATCGGATGAGCGTTGGGTTTCATCCGCTGCACTCGTATGCCGCGATCGTGCTCTATGCGCTGCTGTTGTTCATGCCAAACACGACGGTTCGCATCATCGCCGTCGCGTTGCTCTTCCACATGCTGACCGATGCCCAAGACTTCCTGTGGTTGAGGCTCGTATAGACCCCATTTCGTCGGTGTTCTGCTCGCGACGCCCGAGCGCTGTGCCGTGCGTCGACGCCACTGGCATCGGCGGAAAAATCGTTCGCGACAGGACTTGGGAACGATGTAAGCTCAAGGCGCTTGCGGGCCTACATGTGCGCATTTCGCACAGGTCTCTCGTGCTGTGAGCGAAGACCAAGACCATGACCAAGAACTCAACGACCACCGGGCTACTCGCAGGCTTCCTCATCGTCATCGGTGCTGCAGGCTGTGAAGCCAGCGAGGAGGCTCTTCAGACGGCGGCGGACGATGCCGGAGGGAAAAGCGACACCACGGCAACGGACGCCGAGATGCGGCCGACCACCAACGGCAAGGTTGAGCTTCTCCAGGCGTGGGACCCGCTCCACGAGAAGACATCGCCAAACTTCTGCGCCGACTTCGCGACCGACCGGGCGCTGCTCGTTGGTGAGCGAGAAGATACCTACGACATCAGCTACATCAGCAGCCGCGAAGAGCTCGCCTCCAAGCTCAACGTGGACCTCGCCCTCAAAGCCGAGGTCCGAGGTGTGAGCGGCGACGCGAAGCTGAAGATCGTCAACGAGTTCAACAGCGGCTCCACCGTCATGAGCTACCTGGTGCGACTCACGAGCCAGTTCTCGGTCCGCCCACGAGGGGGACTCGAGCTGACTCAGATCGGTATGGACGCGAGTGACGCTGGTGCCGAGGCGTTTGCACGCCGCTGCGGTACGCACTACGTCCGCGCCATTCGCTATGGGACTGAGCTGTATCTTCTCATTACGCTGTCGTCCGAGAGTGAATCGACGACCGCCGAACTCGAAGCCGAACTCAACGCGGAGGGATCCCTCGCCGGCCTGTCTCTGGAGGGCAGCTTTGGCCGCAAACTTTCAGAGGCGGCGAGTCGCTCTGATGTCAACGTGTCCATCGAGCTCGCGTCTCGAGGTTTTGCGTTGCCCACCGCAGAGGGGGAGGGTGAGTTCTTGACCGAGCTGACCAATGGAGAGGTTTCTCAGCGGATGTTCGACGCTGTTCAGCAGGTCCGCATCGCGATGAGTGAGTCAACTGCGGCGGACATTGAGGCGCTGGCCGAGGAGCAAGCCGACGGTTTGCTCCGTATCAACTCGACACCCACCGCTGTGTCGGCTTCTCTGTACAGCGGGTTGGCCAACTGGATTGGGCTTCCCGAGGGCGAGGCGTCGTACACCGACCTGATCCAGCTCGCGCAGGACAACGAGAACTACCTTCGAGAGCTCGGTGCGTTGATGGACCGAATGAGCAGCGTCTACCACCGCGAGGTGTCACCGTTTCTCGAGGCCCAGGGGGCCCAACGAGCCGCGTATCAGACTCGCGACGGTCTCGAGCCCCTCGAAACTACCGCGGAGCTGCTCGCGCTGAGCGAGCGTTGGAAAGACGAGTTTCAGCCTCCAACCGCCGGCTCGTCGAGCATCGGGGAGACCTATGGCCTCGTCGAGCAGGAGTTCAGCGGATGCTGGCTCAGTTCAGGCGAAAACCCCCTGTACGACTGCCAGCAGGATGTCGAGTGGGACGACCACCCCTTCGTGAACGCGAAGCTCGAGGACTACCACCGCGAACGCGTGCTCCCGTTGCGGTACTGGGCGGGAGACGACTCCGTAGGCACCTACAACAGGGCGACCGACACCTGCGAAGCACGAGAGTTCTCCTCACGGTTCGGCGGTGGTCGTGGACGACTTCCGACCAAGGGCGAAGCGGAGTCGATGGCCAACCTGGTCGCCGCGGGAAACCTAGACTGGAGCGACTCGGACACGACGCACGCCATTTACTATCTGACGAGTGACGATGACGGTGCGCAGTGTGACGGGTTCTGCGGTGGCGCTGGTGCGAAGATGATCATGGCTGTCACGCCCGACCGAGAAATCAGCTACGAGTGCAGCTGCGACTCGGCGCTGTGGGGCGATGAAATCCTGCCCGTTTGCGTGCCGCCCGACGGTCCGCGGTTCTTGCCCTCCGCGCCCTAGCTCGGAGCCACGAGGGGCATCCGAGCGGCCAAGTCGGGGAACTCATCGAGGATTCTCGGGTGCTCGCCGGCCCCGCCACAGCTCATAGAGCACCGGCTCCTGGCGGTCCCCTTGGGCGTAGTAGGCCGTGAAACATTCCGGCGGGTCGACCGAAAATCCGGCGCCAACCAGCAGCGCGTCGATTTCAGCCGCAGGCCGGACGTGCGTGGCGTCGGAGAAGCTGCGGGTCTGGGGTGGGATCGAAGTGAACACGAACCATCCTCCAGGCCGAAGCAGATCGAAGACTTCGGCGCACAGCTCATCCAGCGGCGCGACGAAGTGCAGCACTCCGCAGGACACGGCGAGGTCGAAGCGTGCCGACCCGAGCACCGCACGCAGCGGAGACGCACCGAGTTGCAGGCGATGAAGCCCGGCGTATGCGCCCGTTTTCGCGGCTTGGGTGAGCATCGCCTCGGACGCGTCGATGCCCACCACGCGAGCACCGTCGCCGGCCAGCGGGAGGCTGCAGTGCCCGGTACCCACGCCAAGGTCGAGCACGTCATCGGTCGCGGCACCCACATCGCGAACCGCATCGAGGACGACGCGTGGCGCTCGCCATCCAAAGCGGTGTGTGTCTTCGTCGTAGCGCTCCGCCCAGCCGTCGTACTCCATCGCGCCGGCATCGTGCGGGAGGGTCGGGGGGCGGCGCAACCCGTGGGTGGGACGTCGTGTCGGGTTTCACCAATGGCTGCTAAGCTGCTTCACCGGTGGCGGCGGCGGCGACCTGGACGTGCCCGTTCATGGCGGCCAATCAACAAAGTATCGAACCGAGGTCAGTGTCGAAAGGTGCTCGCGGCGTTGAGCCGGCAGGACACCGCTGGGGCACGCGCGGTGTGGGGATTCCGGGGTTGGTCGAGCGTCGAGCGATGGCGTCCAGCACGAGGGGCCGATGAGCTTGGTGTTCGTTGGTGCGCTCGCGCTTGCGCCCGTGCCGACCAGCCTCCCTCCACCGCATCCGGCCGAGTACGCGCTGGAGTGGGAGGCGCCGCCAGAGTGTCCGACCGCCGCGTCCGTTCGGGCGCGGATCACCGCACTGACGGCGGCGACCTCCCACGGAGAGGGGGTGCTCACCATCCAAGGCTCCATCCGCCGCAGCGAACGCGGCTATGCCCTCACGTTGACGACAGAATATGCGGGCGCGTCCGAGGTCCGCGAGGTCGACGATCCGAGCTGCGACGCTGCACCGGTTCGGACTCGATCCGGATGTCGTCGAAGACGGGGTTCAGGACGTGTTCATCGTGGCCTATCGACGCAGGGGTACGCGTCGCGGCCACTCGACGAAGGCGTGGCTCTACGGGATTGCACGTCGCGTGGCGAGCAACTACCGGAGGTCTCATCGTCGCCGCATCGCTCGTGTGGAGGCACTGACACAGGCCGTGGGGGATCGGTCAAGCTCCGCGACCGAGGCGGTCTTCGACCTCGACCGGTATCTCGAAACCCTATCCGCTGCCGATCGGGAGCTGTTCGTCTTGTCGGAGCTGGAGGGGTTCTCCGGTCCTGAGATCGCGGGGCTGCTCGATCGCAATGTGAACACGGTCTACACCCGGCTTCGCAAGTTGCGCTCGGAGCTTCCGGCCGGTCTCGTTGGTCTTCCAAAGCGCGATTCTCATCGAGCCGCCTCGCTGCGCGGCTGGGCGGTATTGCGGCCGATGCTCGAGCGAGCGGGTGTGCTTGGGGGCACGGGACTCACCGCGGCAGGTGGGGGAGCGTGGCTGGGTTGGGTTGCTGGACTGACCGCTGCCGCTGCCTTGGCAGGGTGGTCGTACTCAGGTGCATCGGTCGGCCCGTCCGTGCGTGTGGCATCGCTCGCCGCGGCGAGCTTTCCTGAGGCGATGCCTTCACCTCCGCCGCCAGCTCCAGCGATCTCTGGATCAACTTCGGGACGATGCGTAGTCGGTGTCTCCAAAAGCCATACAGCGTCGTCCACGGGCGCGAAGCGCCGCACTCGAGCTGCCGCTGCCCGGCCGACCGGGGATGCATCGACGCTCGCTGCGGAGAACGCCCTGCTGGAGCGAGCTCATCGTGCGTTGCGTGCCGAAGACTTCGCCGCGGCGCTTCGTTTGTCAGATGAACACGCCGCCGCTTTTCCGAGCAGCGTGCTGTCCGGTGTCCGGGCCACCGTACGGATCCGTGCGCTGTGCGGACAGGGCAAGGACCCGCAGGCTCGAGCTGAAGCTCGACTGTTCGCTGCCAAGTATCCAAGCATGGCGGCACTGCGACGCCTCGAAAAAAAATGCGAGGACGCACCACAGGTTCTCGCGGTGCCAGACACATCAGGGTCATGAGCTGTTCTACGAAAGCGAGCTTGTTCTTGGCGTTCCTGTCGTGCCCGGTGCTGTCTGGGTGCGTCACCGAGAAATCACTGGGCGACCCTGAGGGCGCTGGCGGAAGCGGATCGGCGAGCTCTGCAGAGCTCGAGCCGGGCTCCTCGGGTGGTGCAGGGAGTCGGGGCGAGACAACCGGTGGCGAAGAGTCCACAGGTGGCGAAGAGTCCACAGGTGGCGAAGAGTCCACAGGTGAGGAGCTTTGCCCAGGCTCGGACTCCGCAGGCCAGTGCTCGACCGCGTGCGAGGGTGCCTCGGGTACCGAGGGCTGTGAGTTCTACGTGCTCAGCCGGCCGACTGCGAAAACAGAGGATACTCAAGGGCTGTGGATCTCCAATCCCAGCCCCAGTTCGGACATCGTGGTCGAGATCGAGGGCCAGTCACAGGGACTGCTCGAGCGCACGCTCATCGAGACGCTTGTCGTGCCCCCAGCAGGGCTGGCTTCGTGGGAGTTCCCCAGCGACTTGATCTCTACCGCGACGTCCTCGGGTCTGAGGCTCGGAGGCTTCGTTGTTTTAACCAGCAGTGAGCCGGTTGTGGTGACGTGGGAACCCAACGTATCAGACGCTCCTACGGGAAGCGCCGTCATCCTCGATCCCATGCACGCGCTGCGATCCGAGTACACGGTCGCAGAGGTTCGCAGCTTCGAGGTCCTGGCCGTGGCGCCACAGGGCTCGGACATCGAGTGGCGTCCGACTGTTCGTACTGCCGGTAACGGACTCCCGATCGACCCGATCGAACCAGGCGACGTCGGGAGGATGGTCCTCAATCCGGGGGAGGTCATGCGGCTGTCCGCCTCCGTCGAATCTGGTGATCCCGGACTCCTGACCGGAACGACTCTCTCCGCCGACCAACCGTTCGTCTGCGTCGGCTGCGACTGATCTGCGAGCTGCGTGCGCTGCATTCGGCTCCGCAACAGCACCGCAGGCCTCACCGCGCGCTACGGCCTGTCGCGAAGCTGCTGCGCATACTCCCCAACGTACAAGCTCCACAGTTCTTCGAGTGGTACGGGTCGTCGCGAGCGTCCGTTCGGTCCGGCTTCGGCCCACAGAGGCGGATAGGTCGACCAGACTCGTTCGTGCGACAGCCCCCGAACGTCGTCGCGCCAGCTCGGCCAACGGGTGCCCTCGTAGAACAGCTCGAGGTCTCCAGTACACAGCCAGCGCAGCCAAGCGCTGTAGCCCACCTCGAGCGATTCCCACGCACATGAATCCGGGGCGAAGTAATGCACCTCTCCCCGCTCCCCCGCGAACGCTCCGCCGTTGATCGCGAAAAACCCCCCGATGGCATCGTTCCCCACGACGAGCGCGCCCGGCATCCGCATCTCGCCGTCGCGCTCGTTCCACAGGGCCAGGTTGCCGGTACGCACCACGTTTCCGCCCAACACCCGCACCCAGCCACCGTCGATGAGCACGCCGCCGGTCTCGAGGGCAATCGCGCCCATCGGCGAGGCTGTCGTCACCTGGAGGGTGAGCAGGGCTTGCTCCCCAGCTTCGCGCGTCGTCGGGAGGACGACGACCTCGTTCGTCGCAGCGTCGAACCATTGGCGAACGAGGGTAAGTGCGGGGTCCGTGGCAGCGGTGAGTTCTTCGAGGGTCCTCACGACGGCCCGGTCTATCACTGCTGGCGGGGCATGGGTCGGCACAACGGGCGGGCGTCCTGGCCGCGCGGGAACTCGAGTCGCTGGGGGTCGTGTATCGATTCGTGTGATCCGGAACGCGCCTGTGAATCGTCGTCCCTACAGCCTTGGCATCCTCCTCGGGCTGCTCACGGCCGGTTGTACGCCGGTGCCGCCTGAGGCAGCCCCGGACCGGACCGAGCGGCGTGGGCCGAAGCCGGCCACCCCTGGGAACCCCCTCATCGGCGTCGTGCAAGTGGTCGCAGCTGGTTCTGCGACCTGCGCGCTCGATCGCAGTGGGGCGGTCTACTGCTGGGGGTTGTTCACGCACGGGACCTTCGAGGCTCCGTTGGCTCCGTTGTTCGGCCTACCTGCGCTGACTCCCGTTCGTGTAGAGGGACCCCAAGCGAGCAGAGTCACTGCCTATCCTCGGGGAGTCGGCATGCTCGACACCACCGGCTCGGTGTTCGCGATGGGTCGGCTGCGGCCCGGCGACCGGGAGCGCCGCAGCTTCGAGCGACTGGGTGGTCACGCCACCCTGCGTGTCTTTGGCGCGGTCACTTCGGCGTCACCGCTGTGCTGGTTGCAGGTCAACGGCGCTGTCGAATGCGATTCTGGACGGCGCGGCACTGTGGCGTCGGGGACTCTGCTCGATGAACGCGCTCCGGGTTGTTTCGCTGACGGGAACGCCCTGCAGTGCACTCACGAGAACGAGTCAATCCTCGATGCTGTAGACCCATCCTGCACGCAGGACCTTCAGGAGCGGTCCGTTTTTCGCGTCGATCTCGGGTTCAAGCCGGTCGCGCTCTATGAGGCTCCAGGACGGGTCTGCGCGCGTTCTGAGGACGGGCGCCTCGAGTGCATCCGACGTGACCGGATTTCGACGGGGTGCGGTGCCCGGATGCCTGGATTCGAACCGCCCAAGCAGACGCACACCCTCACCCGCAAGACGTTCGCTGGGCCTTTCGACGACGTGGCGCTGGGAGGATCCCGACTCGCTCCTGGCTATGGGCTGCGGCCCGATGGCGTTGTGGTGAGTCTCCACGATGAGGAGGCGGTTCCAGGAGCCGAAGGCATCGCTGCGTTGACCGCGTGGTCCGGGCACGCGTGCGGCCTGACGGGCGGCGGCCGGGTGTTGTGTTGGGGGAACAACGACGTCGGGCAGCTTGGCGCTGGCTTCGTCGGAGCACCGGCGGTCGACGAGGGACTGCGCGCGAGGTTCGTTCGGTCCTCAACGGCTGCGATACCCGTCGTGGGCGGGCGCAAAAAGAGAAGACCGCCCGTGAGCCGGACGATCGCGCCCCTCTCCGATGTGGTGGCGCCCCGTTTGTGTCCCGCGGCGAACGTCGAGTGAGCCAGGCCGCTCGGCGGCAGCCCACGTCCGTGGAACTTCCCATTGGCGCGAGTTCGCGTCCGCTCGGCGGGCCCACGGACCACGAAGCTGCTGAAGTGGGAAGTTGCGAGGCATGCTCGCGACCGCGGGACGCGCCGGCGCGCCTGGAGAGCACCTCCTGTACGACGCGGAACAAGAGCTAGCACGGTCGCCCATCGAGAGCTGGGCCAGCACCAGCTGGAAACACGCGAGGACTAGTGTGAAGGCTTGAGCCATGGAGGGGGATGCAGGCCGCCGAACAACAGAGGCTTTGACGATTCGTTCTTCATTTGGCGTCCCCGCTGCCGTGGGGGGCCGCGCCACCCCCCCCCCCCCGGGCGGCGGGCCCACCCCCCCCCCCGCGGGGAT
>CAYGTG010000211.1:0-10031 GCA_964352485.1 uncultured Nannocystaceae bacterium
GGACTCGACAGCTGCGACTGCACGACCTTCACCGTCGAAGCCGAGAAGACCCAGCAGCTCTCCGACCTCGTGCTCGCGGCGCCGCCCGACTGCGAGGATGGAATCGACGGCGACGAAGACGGCCTCGTCGACCAGCTCGACCCCGGATGCAGGCTCGGGGACAGCGAATCGACCCCCGTCCTCAACCCGGAACTCGCGCTGCGCATCTCGGTGCTCTCGGGCAACCCCGTGGCCGACTGCGGCAACATTCTCGTTGGAGCGCTCGGGCTGACGATCGACGGCATCGAGCAGGATCCGATCCTTTGCAACGTCGGGACGACACGCTTCAGCACCCCGCTGGCCGTGGGCCCTCACGAGCTGACCGTCGTCGGCATTCGCTCCATCGAGGGTGCGTTCGCCCCGGTCACCGTGGAGAAACAGCTCGAGTTCAGCGTCAACGACCTCGGGGTCGCCAGCCCTTCCTCGCTCGAGATCGACTTCGCGGACATCGACCTGCTGGAGCCGCTCGAGGCGCAGATTCAGTTCCTCTACGAGTTCTCCAGCCCGGACACCGAAGGGGAGCAGCCCCAGCTGTGTGCGGACGTCGGGGTCACCGATGTTCGCTACCGAGTCCTCGACCTCGGCGGCCAGGAACTGTCTTCGTTTGCCGCTCCACTGGACGGCAGCCTCTCCGAATGCCGGTCCGCACGCGTCGTGTCACTCGAAGCGCCGAGATGGGGCGGGTACGCGATCGAGATCGAAGGCTTCAACGCCGACGGCGACCTCTGCTGGTCCAACGCCGGTGACGCTGCCATCTTGACCCCGAGCGAGCCTCAGACCGCCCTCTTGGAGCCGGTCGAGAACGCCCCCGCCAGCTGCTTCAACGGCTAGCCAGCACCGGTCAGGGCAGAACCTCTTCGAAACACGCGTCGCAGCGCAGCCCGCTGCCCGTGTAGAAGCTGGCGGACTCGGGCACCTGCTTGCCGCACCCGCTGCACGCGACCATTCGTTCCGGTGGCAGCTGCGCGCCCGCTTGCTCCACCGCCGCATGGCAGTACACGCAGCTGGACCGGCGCGGGTTCACGAACCGACCACAGCTCGCGCATCGTGGCGCGTTCTTGAGGACACGCGAACCGATCTTGCCATCCTCGACCCCGTCGGCAAGGTCGAGCTGCTGCGTGACCACGGAGAGTTCCTCTCGGCTGGCCAGCCCTTTGGAGACGATCAGCTCCGTGAGCGACTTGCACAGCAGCTCGAGCCGGTCGACGCGCTGCAACAGGGGCTCGATCGCCTGCGAGGGGTCGGGCGCATCGAGCATCTGCTCCTTGATCCGCTCGATGTCTTTGCGCTGCGAGTACTCGTTGTCGAACAGGAACTCGGACTTGAACAGGTCGTCGAAGTAGCCCATCGAAAAATCCTATCACTGCTTCGGTTTTGCGTCGGGGCTAGCGTCTTCTTTGGCTTTGGGCGCCTTGAGGTCGAGGTCTTGCAGGAGATCTTCGAGTTCGATCTTCTGCTCGAGACGCTGGCTCTGAAGCTCGACGATCTGCCGTCCGATCTTGTCGCCGTCCTTGGTGAATTCCTCGAGCCGTCCAGACAGCTTCTTGCGGAGGGACGACGCAGCCGGATCCTTCTTGATCGCCTCCAGGTTTTCGCGGGTTTGCCGGGCCCGCTGGTCCAGCTCGACCTGCTGACGCTTGAGGCCGTCGATCTGGGTGTCGATGCGGCCGATAGCGGTGCGGCCATCCACGATGGGCTGCAGGGTCTTTCGCATTTGTGGGGTGAGTTCTGCCGAGAGCAGGAGCGTCGCCATCAGCTTCACCGCGCGGCTGTCCCAGATGCTCACCGTCGTTCGAGACGGCGTCTGCTCGACGAGCGTGACCGCCGATTCGGTCTTCCCTTTGGGAACGACCACCGGCACCAGATACGCGTTCGGCAGGTCTTCGGTCCCTTCGGGGCGTTCGACGAGTTCGTAGTTCGAGCCGGCCTGGTTGTGTCGGACGAGGACCTTCCAGGATTTGTCTTGGCGAGGGCCCCGAACGTTCCAGGTCGTCTCGGTCCGCGAGAACTGTTCGACCTCGAGGACGCCGCGAATGATGCGAATGAGCCGCATCTCGTCGCCCTTATACTTGGCGTTCGAGGTCACCATGATGCTCGGCTCGACCGCGAATGGAACCGTCGCGCTGGTGCCGGTTCCGACGGTGTCCGAGAGGCCTTCGCCCACGAAACTTCCGCCCGCGTAGATGCTCAGCGGGCCGGGCTCGAGCACAAAGGGGCTGGAGTTCTTGAAGCGGACCACGCGATAGGGGTTGGTGTCGTAGCCCATGCCTGCGCCCCCGGGACGGAAGAGGAACGTCTCCTCGGCCTCGACCTCGCGGTTGAGGATCGCGACCATGGTGGAGCTTCCGTTGGGGACGCTCACGCGCTCGGTCAGGTCGAAGCGCGTCATTCCAGCGACACTGCTGGCCCTCGCCTTGGCTTGGGTGCTGCGGCGCAGTCCGTCGTAGTCGACCGCCGGTGGCGGCGGCGGGGCACTGTCTGCAGTACGGCGATAGTCCTCACCACCGAGCACGCCTCCGACCACGCCGCCTTCGGCATCCCCCAGCGCGCCGCCTCCGAAGGAGCGCTCCCGGCTGCGACGCGGCGCTCGGCTCTTGTTGTCCTTCTTCTTGAGCGACGACTTCGCCGCAGCCACGGGCTCGGGAGCGGCCTCAGGCTTGGCCACGTCGTCACTCCAAGCGTCTTGGTCCGGTTCTTCGGACGCTTCTTCCTCGAGCTCGTCCAAGTCGTAGGTCGTCTCCCCCAGCGCAACGACGGCCCGGCGTCGAACGCCCGACTCGGTGAGGTCGGCTCGGTTCACGTTTCGCGGCGTGTGCAGATCGTAGCGAAACGCGATGGGCTCTCCAGAGGTGAGCGACATGGCGACCTGCGTCCAGTCTTCGCCGCTGGTGTTGTCGACCACCGCCCACGCTTGCAGCAGCGCCTTGCCGTCACCTTCCTTGGGCAGGACCACGCGGTACGTCGGTTTCCACATCGGTGCCTCGACCACGTAGCTGACCACCAGGTCGTGAGTCTTCGCGCCCGCCAGACGGATCTCCACCTCGATCTGCTGGAACATCCCCTCCCCCGCGCTCGCATCGAGTCGACGGTTGAGCTGCAGCGCGACGTCGCCGTCGAGCAAGGTGAAGCCGGAGATCTTGGAGAGTCGGACCACCGACAGATCGTCTCCGTTGACCAGGGTCACCTTGTGGTCGATGCTCGGCTGTTCGTCGCTCGATGGCGCAGAGATTCGAGCGCTCGGGTCTGGCTCGTTGAGCACCTGCTCCACCATCACCACGCGGCCGCGGAGGCGTCCGACGCTCGTTCGAAGCAGGACCTCGGTGCCTCGAAGACCATCGAGAACCTCGGCCAAGCTGCCGCGACCAGGGCCGAGGGTGGAAAGCGCGGCGTTTGCCCAGCTCTGGGGATCCAGAGGCATCGATACGCTGACCGCCTGGCCACTCTGCCGATCGATGACGGTCAGAGACTTCAGCAGATCGTTGACCTGGTCGCGCCGGACCTTGATGCGCAGGACGTCCTCGTCGACCTTTCCGGAGCGCTCAAAATAGCCGATGCCGTTGCGATAGAGCACGACGCGCTCTAGGGCCAGGTCCGTATCGGCAGCCCCGAAGGAACCGCGCGAGGTGGCGCAGCCGACGGTGGGAAGTCCAAGGAGAAGAGCGACGGCGAGGAGTGAGGTACGCATGAGCAGGCGAGCGGCGCGCGTAGGGTAGCGCGACCGCAGCTCCCTACGCACATGCGGCTGAGATCGTTCTATCCGAACGCCCAATCGGGCAGCGAGCATCACAGCGCAAAGGCGGCTTCGTGGAACTTCGGCCGAAACGCCTTGATCGCAGCGTTGGTCCGGACCGGGTGCACCCGATTGCTCAGCAGCACGCAGATCGTCGGGCCCCCGTCGGCCTCGGGGTCGATCCAAACACTCGTGCCGGTGTAGCCGGTGTGCCCAACGGCCGCCGAAGTGACCGCGTTGCCGGCCGTACCCGAGCCATCCGGCGATGAGCCGTCCCACCCCAGTCGCCGCGTGGAGCCCGGCACCATGCTCGGCTGCCAGAACCTGTCGCGCACCGCCGGGGTGAGGCCGGGCAGCAGGTGCAAGAGCCAGCTCCTTGCAACCTCCAGCACGCCGTGTGCGGTGCCGAAGAGCCCGGCATGACCGGCAACGCCGCCGCAGACGTAGGCGTTGTCGTCGTGCACGAACCCATGCGCGACAGCGGCGCTCTTTCGAAGCTCGAAATGCGACGGAACCCCGTCGGGGTGGAGGTCGGGATCGTAGATCTCGGTGGGCGCGATGCGCTCGAGATGGGGACGCGGCGCCGGTGGATGCGAATACAACCGATGGAATCCCAGGTGCGGAATCGGCCGGTCCTCGAGCCCGAGCGGGAACGTCACCTTGTCGGAGAACAACACGTCCAGGGGGCGACCGTAGGTCTGCTCCAGCCAGCGGCCCAGCACGATGAACCCCAGGTCTGAATAGACGGCCTTGCTTCGCAGGGGGTAGTCAGCGGGCGTGGCGACGATCTTCTCGAGGATGCCCTCGGCGCTGTAGGGCTCGACTTCGTTGAAGTACTCCCGGTGGGCCGCGTAGCCGGAGCAATGCTCGAGCAGGTCCGCAAGCGTGGCTCCGGGACACCCCGCGTTCCATGGCTCGGGCACCAGCGCGTCCAGCTCGAGCGCGCCTTCGGATACCGCGAGCCCAACAAGCGAGCTCGTGCACAGGACCTTGGTCAGCGACGCGAGATCGTAGACCTGATCACGCACCACCGGCTTCCCTTCGGTCCGAATCCATCGGTGCGTCGCAACCGCGCCGTGGGCCTCGTGATACAGCGTCGCGCCATTGCGCCAGACCAACGCGACGCAGCCCGGGTAGACCTCGCCGACGCCAGACTCGAGCAGCTCGAACAACGCTTGACGAGGATCGGTCATGCGGCCGAGCTTGCCTGCTCCAGACGCCGCAGGCTACAACGGCCGGGTGACCGACATGCTGGCACGCAGCCGACTCATCGTCGCCCTGGACGTACCCGACGCCACCACAGCGATGGCGAGTGCGGAGCGACTGCAAGGGAGCGTGGGCATGTTCAAGGTCGGGCTCCAACTGTTCATCGCCGAGGGTCCAAACGTCGTTCGAGCCCTACGCCAGCGTTTCCCGGACGTGGACGTGTTCCTCGACCTCAAGATCCACGACATCCCCAACACCATGCGTGGCGCGATCGCGAGCGCGCGAAGTCTGGGCGCTCGGTTCGTGACGGTGCACGCCGGCAGCGGGGTCGAGCACCTCAAGGCCTGCGTCGAAGAAGCCGGCGACGAGCTCGGCATCCTCGCGGTCACGGTCCTGACCAGCCAAGACGAGCAGGCATGCAAAGAGGCTGGCCACACGCGGACCGCCGCCGAGCTGGTGGAGATGCGAGCGAGGTGTGCGGCTGAGGCCGGATGCGCCGGGCTCGTCTGCAGCGGCCAAGAGCTTGAGCGGGTGAACGCCGCGGCGCCGGAGCTGTTCAAGATCGTGCCGGGCATTCGACCTGCAGGCTCGGCCGTGGGCGATCAAAAGCGGGTGATGACGCCTGCGATGGCGATCGAGCGCGGCGCGACGCACCTCGTGGTCGGCCGACCGATCATGAAGGCCGAAGACCCCGCAGCCGCTGCCAGGAGCATCGTCGAAGAGATCGCCGGCGCCCTCGTCTAGCAGCTCGACGGGCTTGGCTCGACGATCATCCAGGTGCCGTCGACGAGCGCGATGCTCTTGCCCTGCCCTGCGTCCCCCACGTGCGGCTGGGGCCGTTCGCCCTGCGCGTCCATGAGGCCGTCGTCGTTCGCACCGCCGTAGATGACCGCATCGACCGGTACGGTGTCCTCTGTGACGTCGCTGGAGCGCGCCTCGAACAGGGCAACGCCGTCCGCGACAGCACCGGAGTTCTGCAACGCGGGCGAGAAGTCCATCGGGAGGTCGGCATCGACGCCGGTCGATCCCACGAGCACGCACGCGCCGGCTTCGATGTCACCGCCGAGGTCGGCGCTACCGCGGGTGTAGCGACCGCCGCCCCAGCCCAGGCTCATGTTGTCCAGCGAAGCGTCGCTGTCGCACGTGTTGTGGAGCTTGATCCACTCTTGCCCAGCATCACTGCCCTCGGCGTCGTACAGGACCTCGACGATACGGATACCGCAGGACGCCGGCGGCATCGGAACGTCGCCCGTGGGCTCTTGCGGCATCTCGATCTCCAGCGGCATCTCGGCGCGAGGCGTCGCCATCGGCGCCACGTCCATGCCCTCGGGGAGGACACCCGTGCCGTCCCAGAACAGCCCAAACTGGTTCTTGTAGGCCTCGACGACCTCGGGAATGTCTGTAAAGTACATGTTCTCGAGATTGCTCTCGAAGCCGGTACCGGTGAGGTTGGACGATCCGGTCATCACCGCGTCGCGACCGCTGTCGAGGCCCGAGAAGATCAGGTACTTGTTGTGGTGCAGCAAGAACAGGTTGTGATTGGTCTCGAGGTATCGGTCTTCAAACCGGCCGCGCCCACCATCGGCCTCGCGAAGCTCTCGGATCTTCAGCGCCTCGTTGAAGGAGTTGGGCCCCACGGTCTCTCCGGTCGAGCCGCCGTCGGGGTCGAGCCAGTACAGGTCGTCGTCGGCCACCAGGCGCAGCGAGAACGAGGTGTTCGCGTCCGCAAGGCGCTCATTGAGGGCGTTGATCATCGTCGTGTAGCTGAATCGGTGCGCGCCCACATCGACGCTGTCGGCTTGGGCGATGCTCTCGAGCAGCTTGTCCCGCAGCGCTCGCGAGTCGTCGAGCACCGGGATGAAGTACGGCAGCATGTCGTCTTCGGGGACCGCTTCGATCTCCTCGCGACACGCGTTCATGAAGGCCCGATAGGCCCCCGCGCCTTCGGTGTGCTCGGGCTCGATGAGCGAGTCCATCAGGCACAGGTGTGACTGGGCGAAGAAGCTGTCCCGAGCCACCTCGGTGAAGTGCCAGTTCTCGTGGTGGAGGTGGGTGCCCGAGGACATGTTTCCACTCCCAAAGGACAGCCGCTGGTACTCGTCGCCATCGTCGGCGGGCCCGGCCGCGCGGGGGTTGATCATCAGCACCTTGTCGTGCGCAAAGCCGACCGACCCCTGATGGCCACGCGTGAACACGTCGCCGCCGCAGTCGATGACCTGCTCGGCCTTGCTGCCGAGCTTGTCCAACACGAACGTGACCTCGGCACCGCGATCGATGGCCGAGCACAGCGCGTCGGCGACCTTGCCGTCGGAGAAGGACAGGTAGGCCAAGAAAATGTCGTCGCCCTCGCCGGTCTCGTCGAGCCACTCGAGGATGCGCGTCTGCGGGCTGGAGTCACGCGACCCGGAGTTCTCCGAGTCGTAGGTCTTGGTGCAGTAGGCGTTCTTCGGCTTGGCCAACACGGTGCCGCCGCTGACCGTCTCCATCGGCGCGTCATAGCCGTAGCTCTCGCAGATCGGGTTGGTGAACAGCACCTCGTACGAGGCGTAGTCCAGACACACCCGACCCTCGCCGCATCCACCGTCCTCGGTGTCGTCGGCTTTGCCGCCGGGCCCGCCGTTGTCACCGGGCGAGCTTTCGCTGGCGCCCTGACAGGCGGTGAGGGCAAGAGCAATCGCGGCGATGGACGTGAACGAGCGGGACATGGCGACCTCGGACAGGTGAGGCCCGAGACTACATTGTCGGAGAATGTAGGCAAGCCACATCTCGGTCACAAGAGCAACTTTTGATGGGATTTGCGCCCAGATCAGCACGACTGCGCGATCTCCCACGCGCTCATCACGCGACTCCTCTCGCGGGCCTGTGGCGTCTAGATTTGTACCGACTCACTCTGCCCGACGGACCCAGTGGTCGCGGTTCGGGAGTGAACCGCGAAGCACCCGGCGGGACACGGGCAGTTCGCCCGCGACCAGGCCGCCGGTGGCTTCGATGTCCACGTTTGCCCAGGCGACGTCGGGCGACTCGGCGGCAGGCGGCCAAACGTCCTCGGCAGGCTCGAACGCCCCCTGTTCATTGGGTTCATTCTGCCAGAACAGGGCATGGTCGAAGTCGTCGGTGTCGTGCATCAAACCGTCGTGGACGTGGACGGTGGGAAAAAAGAGGCGGTCGGTCCAGCGGCGCGGAAACTCCAGCGCCATCGGGTGGACGGTCTTGGGTTTGGGGCGGCGAAGTCCAGCCAGCCAACCGGGTTTGGCTTCCGCAACGTCGCGAAGCTGGAACACGGCGAAGCTCCAGTCGGCGTACTGCGGGAGTGCGTCCCAGACCTCGGCGGGCAGACGGAACCGCGAGTCGAGGCGATCCACATCAGACAGCGTGGGCACGAACGACGCCTCGAAGTCCCCGGCATCGTGGACTTTGAGCAGCGTCTGGACGGGAGGGCCACCCCCACCAAAGCCACCTCCGCGCGCCACCGGAAGCATGACGGGCGGGAAGCACTCGTTGAGATCGACGAACAGCTTCGGGTAGCCCCGCAGGTCGATAAAGCGCACCGCGTCCTGTGCAACCCCCGCCGGCGTCGGCAAAGGCAACACCATCGCAACCGGATCGGACGCGGCGATGTTCATCCCGTAGACCAGCACCTGCGTATCGCCGCGACCGCGAGCGAAGATGTTGGTCCCGCCAACCGCGATCTTGATCGGCTTTGGGCGAAGGTCCGCGATGCCAAACATGAACATGCACATCGGTCGCGAGCATACACGGGGCCAAGCACAAGCAGGAAACAAGAGCATACGCCGATCGAAGGCTCAGCTCGCCGACAGCCACGGGGAGACGGGATCCAGCCGATGACTTGCTCGACGTCTTCAACCGCGCCCAGCGACAGCGTCACGGACCGGCTACTGGTGCTCCATCATGTTTTCCATCATGCCGTCGGCGCCGACCATTTCCATGGGGCGGGACGTATGACGGGCGGCCTGCACCGCTTCGCGGAGATCTTCGAACAGCTTGCGCGCGTTGGGCAAGCCGTAGAGCTCGAACTCGGGGTCGGTCTGGTCGGTGCCGATGAGCGTGACGGTGGCGTTGCCGAACATCCGGTCGATGATGTTCTGGCTGTAGCGAACATCGAGGACCCGCCACAGCTCGATGCTGTCGACCGTCGTCGTGAGCACGCCATGCTCGTGCTCGAGGCGACGGTTGGTGATCTTGTAGCGGGTGGTCCGGTAGCGGAAGAAGGTCCAGAGCATCCCGGGAATGCCGATGAAGCCCAGGATCCACAGCGGCCACGTGGAGAAGACTTCGATGAGGCCCAGGCCGTATGCCGCGGCGCCGCCGAGGATCGATACGCCGAACCATTTGAGGTAGCCCGAGTACACGGACGTAGCGCGGGCCACGCCTTCGAAGATGATCTCAGAGTCGCCCGGCTGTGCGTTCGACCCGACGGGAGGTTGAGCTTGGGCACGAACGGGCTGCTGGGGGGCTTGATGGCCGGGTTGCTGCTGCATGGCGACTCCTGGAGGATACCCGCCAGGCGCAGGCGGTGGCGAGACAACCCCCGGCGAGGCGCCGTGATTCCCCGGGTGGGGCACATGCGCAGCAGAGGGTGCCTGGGGCGCGGATGCGACCGGCTGGGGGGCTGCTGCAGGGTGCTGGACCTGTGCGACCGGAGCCTGCGCGACCGGAGCCTGCGGAAGTTCCGGGGCCTTCAGGGGAATCTCCGAAGAATCCTCGCGCTTTAGATGCGACCAACCCGGTCCCTGCGAGCTCATGAGCGCAGCATCGCACTGGGCACCGTCCCGAACAAGCCGCGCCGGCCCGACTCACGCCTTCGCTACGGCTTCTTCGCGGCGGTGATCTTCACGGTCCTCCCGCCCTCGAGGCCAAGCTCGATGCTCGCCCCCACCTCGATGCTCGCCAGCGTGGGGTATCGAGACGGATTCTTCGCAACGTCGTGGCCATCAACGGACTCGATTTTCGCGCCAATCTCCAATCCGGCGATTGCCGCGGGACCCCCGGGTCGAACAAAACCGACGATGAGTTCACGCTCGAGGCGATCGACGCC
>CAYGTG010000212.1:0-10024 GCA_964352485.1 uncultured Nannocystaceae bacterium
ATCAGCAACCCAGAGCCCCAACCCGGTCCGCCCGCGCTGTGACATCCGCACCCCGCGTTGTCGTCGTCGTCTTGGGGCTGTGCCGGGCCGGAACCTGTCGCGACGCCCGTCGAGGCCCCGGTACCGCTGCCACTCGTCGTGTCGCCGCCACCGCTCGTGGTGTCGAGACCGTCGGTATCGCCCCCGGTGCCGGTGCCTCCCGTCGAACCCATGGGTTCGGGGGCACCGAGACAGTCCAGGACGCCTAAGGTGCCCTCGACCTCCGGTGGTTCGCTGCCGTCCTCACACATGGCGCCGCCGCCATCTTCGGGAAAGTCGACGACGATAACGGCGTGGGTGGGACTCTCCGACTCCACGCTGAACGTCACCCGGCCTTGGTGATCGACCAGGGTGTCTCCCTCGTGCATGAACGGGCGATTGATCTCTCCGTCCTCAGGCGACATGTCGAGCATCGCGGCTTGGGGACCCGGCCCGTCATTGGGCACCCCGAGCTCGCCGTTGACCGACACCATGACCCCAGACACCATCAGATGGTTGTCGAACGCGCCCAGGGGCTGTCGATATTCGAGGAAGTAGAACTGGGGGCCGATCTGGATGCGAAGGTTTTGGATCCCGTCGCAGGCCAGCGCCGTGGGCACGAGGTTGAAGCGGCCATCGCCCGTGACGGTCACCGTGTTGCAGCCCTCGGTCCAGCCGAGATACTGCTTGTTGACGATGCTGTAGTGCAGGCACTGACCGCCGCCCGACAGCGATCCGCCGCCGGGCTGCATGGGGTCGATCGGGTGGTCGCCCCCACCGCATGCCGAACCGAACGGCTGGGGAACCCCGTCCGCGTCGGATTCGCAGGCGCGGATGGACCTCACGTGGGTCAGTCCGTAGCTGTGCCCCATCTCGTGCGCCAAGAGCCGGCAGCTGCGCCCCCCGTTGTACATGGTGTACCCCAGGGCGTGCTCCTCGGTGGGGCCAGAGCTGATGCCGTTCCACACGCATGCACCCGACGGGTGGTACATCGCAAGGTGGTCGTAGTCGGCGGGCTCGATGCCGTCCGCGCGCAGGAGCTCGTGAACCTGCACCAGCAGCCCATCAAAGTTGGGGCACTGGAACTGCGGGCCACCGCCGTTGTCGTTGGGCAAAACGATCTCGTACCAGCCCAGCACGTCGCCGTCCCAGCGGTCCTTGCCCCACGAAGCCTCGGTCAGGTAGTTGGTCAGGGATCGTTCTGAGGTGAAGACTCCTTGCTCTGCCTCTTCGACGGTCTGGTCGGGCTCGCCCCAGTGCACCATCACGAACCCGAGCCGAAGATCCCTGGGCTCGGCGGGGTCGATGGCGTGGCTTATGGGAGGTTCGAGCGAGCGAAGGCTCTCCACGCCAAAGCCGTCTGGCCCGACCTCGCCCTGGGCTCTCACCCTCGAGCCGACCGGGGTCTTGGAGAGATCGACGCGCGCATCCTCCGTGCCCAGCTCAACCGGGCCATCATCCGTTTGGATGCTCCACCGCGTCGTCACTCGGCCATCCTTCCAGTCGGTGACCGTGCGTTGCAGGCGTCCTTCCAGGGTCGATGGTGCTTTCGCCTCGGTGGCTCGCTCGTCTGCGTGAGCGGTGCCGGGGTCGACGAGGAGGAATCCAAGCAACGGTGCGCAGAGGGTGCTCACGAACAGGGTGGATCGGCTCATCCTTGAAGTCTCCAGGGACGAAGGCGGCGCCCCATCCCGTCCCAGGAGTTACCGCGGCCGGCCCCCATGGTTCGGCGGGCCATGATGTACCTGCGAACCGCGCGGCCCGTTGCGGTAACCCTAGTTCGCGATGTCCTCCTCGATGCCCGAGACGTTCAGCCGCGGCGCGGCGTTGTGGCTGGCCGCCATCTGCCTTACTTCCTGCAACGAACAGCGTGCAGAAGAGATTCTAGAGACCGACTCGGGGACGCAGGGGCCTGACCCAACATCCGCCAGCAGCCCGGATGACTCCGGAGAAGACGACGTCAAGCTCGATCTGCCCAATATCGAAACCGGAGGCGCCGACAACGGCGACCCGGACGCCTCGGGCTGCCAAGCCATCGATTTTCTCTTTGTGGTTGACAACTCGGGGTCCATGCAGGACGAGCAAGACCAGCTGGTTGCGAGTTTCCCGGGGTTCATGGACACCATCGCGAACACGCTCGACGCTCGGAACTTCCACATCATGACCGTCTCGAGCAGCCACCACGGGATCGGGGTCAGCAGCGCGGGATGTGAAAACGAGGTCGAGGAATGCAGCTGCTACCCGTCGCCGAACTGCTGCTTGACCAGGGAGAACATGTGTCCCGCCGAGGGCGTCGACACCTGCAACGAGGTGGCTTGTTCGGAGCTCGAACTCGACGCGTGCGGCGACGAGTTTGGCACGGGAACGGTCTGGAGCGGGAAGCGGCGCTGCGACGTCGCGGGCGACCGCAGGTACATGCTGGAGTCTCAGCCCGAACTCGAAGACACGTTCGGGTGCGTCGCCAGGGTCGGCCTGGGCGGCACGGGTGAAGAACAGATGATCACCGGGCTGCAACAAGCCCTCTCCGATCGTCACAACGACGCTGAAGGTTGCAACGAGGGGTTCCTTCGCAACAACGCGATCCTGGTGGTCACGATCATTTCGGACGAAGACGACTACGGGAAATCTCCCGGGGACCCTCCGTACTGGTACCAGACCATCGTCGACGCCAAGGGAGGCCGGGATGACCGCATCGTCATGCTGGGGCTGGTCGGAGACGGTGGACCCGATCTTGAGGGGATCTGCGCGCCCTACGATGCCGGAGGCGTGGGAGCCGAGGACTCGGTGCGGCTCCGGGAGTTCGTGAATCTGTTCCAGTATTCGCTCCTGGGCAGCGTCTGCGTCCCAACCTACGCTCCGTTCTTCGAGGCTGCGGTACAGACGATCGACATCGCCTGCGACGCATACGATGCCGAAGGTTGATCGGCCGTTGCGAACGGTCTCGCATCCGCGCGTTTCGTCGTCGCTCGTGGCGGAAAACGGACCCGCTCCAAGATTCGCATCCTGGTGTGAACCACCTCGTCCTCGGCGGTAAGTCCTTCGTACGGGGGATTGCCCGTTGGAGCGCCCATGCGCCGGGAATTCATCGTCACAATTACCGTCTTCCTCGTGATCTCGCTGGGTGCGCTGACGGTCGCCGCACAGGAGCCACCCACGGCCTGGCAGGCCGAAGGCGCGGACCTGGAGGGTCGCGCCCCGGGCGACGACCGAGTTCCGCCCGCGGCCGGGGACACCTACAGCGAGCCGGTCGCCTCCGCCGCACCCAAGGTGATCTATCTGTCTCTCGAGGGCATCACCCTCTCGCAGGGCCAGGACAACTCTCTGCAGGACGTCAGTGCGATCTGCGGGGGAAGCTTTCCGGCGTACGGAGACGGACAGGTACGCGAGGCGATGTTGCAAGCGGTCGCGGAGGACTGGGAACCCTACAACGTGCAGCTCACCACCGAGCGTCCGACCGAAGGCAACTACACGATGGCGGTGGTCAGCAACGTTCCGCAGTCCACGTGCGGGGTCAACGGCTCGGGCATCTATGGGGTCGCTCCCATGGACTGCGGAGATCAAGCCAACAACATCGTGTTCGCGTTTCACGACGTGAACGATGGGCTCTCGCCGCTGCTGCACGCCACAGTTGTCAGCCAGGAAGTGGCACACAGCTATGGGCTCGACCACGTCCAAAACAGCAACGGGATCATGAACCCCTCCCCCACCGGTGGTGACCAATGGTTTGACACCGGCTGCAAACCCAACCTGGGTTCGGTCTTCTGCTCCGAGCAGCACGCCGAGTTCTGCCCAAGCGAAGGTCTGGATCAAGACTCCCACGCAGAGCTGCTCGCTCTTATCGGCCCCCGCGAAGCCGACCTCGTCCCTCCGTCCGTGGTGATTCAAAGCCCCAGCGAGGGCGACACGTTCGAAGCGGGTTCTTCCATTGGGGTGGTCGCGGACGCAACCGACGAGGTGTCGGTCGCGGAGGTCAGTCTTGAACTCGACGGCGTTCCGCTTGCCATGACCGCGATGGAGCCTCCCTACGCTTGGACGTTGACCGACCTGAGTAGCGGCTCCCACGTCCTCGTTGCGACTGCACAAGACGGCGCGGGCAACACCGCGAGCAGCGAAGCGGTCGAGATCGAAGTTGGCTCGGTCGGAGGGTCCACCAGTGGCGGCACGGGTGGCTCTGGGGACGAAACAAGCGACACGCCCGGCGGCGAGAGTTCAGACGACGGCCTGGGCGAAGGCTCTGGCGGCGTTGCGACCGGTCCAACGTTTCCTGACGCCGCCGACGATGACGATGACGAAGGCTGTGGTTGCTCCGAGCCGACGACGGGAAGCCGTTGGGCCTTCCTACTCCCAGTGTTCTTGATGTGGCGTCGAAGGTCAGCCGGCCCGCGTCCGCGAGTGAGATGGTCCGGATGACATCGAGCACGCCGAGGTCTCCCTGGCCTCGGTGCGCGACAACTCGCGGGCACGGGTCGGCCGACTCTCGGCCGTCCCTGCCGCAGCCCCGACAAAGCTCGCACCCCCTTCCCGCCACGGTCCTCCCGTCTCCGTCATGGAGATCGACCGCGGACGCGAGCTTGTCGGGGCCTCTGCAAAATCGAATCGGGTGATTCGGCGCGAACCGTCGGGTCCCGGTTGGGTAAGCACAACTGTGGCTAGCGTGGATCTGGGTGGGGCTTTGAGGGCATTGGCATGCGGCATCGCGTGGTGTTCGCTACCCGCGGGGTGCTCGACGCAGGCCGAGCCGTCCGCGTTTTCGGGCTTCGGAGACGGTGGTGGAGGCACGGTGGAGCTCTCAACGGGAACATCGACCACCGGGGGCTCGACGACCGACTTGCCCAACACGGCCACGGCCACGGCCACGGACACAGGCGGCACGATCAAGCTGGATGTGGGCAGCGATACGATGCAGACAGGCGGGGACGTCGAAGGGGGCTGCCAGAAGATCGACTTCCTGTTCGTGGTCGACAACTCCGGGTCCATGGAAGATGAGCAGGCAAACCTGATCGCGAGCTTTCCCGGATTCATGTCCACGATCACCGAGACGCTCCAGGCATCGTTCTTCCACCTGATGATCGTGTCCACGGATAACGCCGAGGGCGCGGGATCCAACACGAGCTGCGTCAACGGGGCGTGCAACTGCACGCCAGCGCCAGTGTGCTGCGAGAACGCGTGTGGCAGCGGTGCGACCTGCAACGACTTCGACTGCTCCAAAGACCTCCCGATTACGCAGTGCGACCGAGATTGGGGGACGGGAAAAACCTACGACGCCAGCGGCAACAACTGTGCGATCGATGGCGACCGTCGCTACATGCTGCATACGCAGGCATCGCTCGAAGCAACGTTCGCCTGCGCCGCGAACGTCGGGGTGTATGGCGCCGGCACCGAAAAACCGATGCTTGCCATGCAGAGCGCGCTGTCCTCCGAGAACAACGACGCCGGAGGGTGCAACGATGGGTTCTTGCGCAACGACGCGATCCTTGTCGTCACTGTCATCACCGACGAGGAGGACGACGTGCCAGATGGCTCCACCGGATCGCCACCCCAGTGGGTTGCTTCGCTGGTCGAAGCAAAGGGGGGCAACCCGGAAGCGGTTGTGTTTCTCGCGCTTGTTGGAGACAGCAATATGCCTGGAGGCGTGTGTGAGCCCGGTGCGGATCCGGGCGCAATTGGGGCAGGCGCAGAGGCGGCTCCTCGGCTCCAGGCCGTGGCGAACGGTCTGCCGTTCGGCTTGATCGGAAGCGTCTGCGCCCCCGACTACACCCCGTTCTTCGCGGAGGCGGTCAGCGTCATCGATGCGAGCTGCCAAGTCTTCGAGCCCGAGGGCTGAAGGCTCAGGTCGGGGTGCCGAACACCTGCGTCCAGTCGTTGCCGTTGGACGAAAACCCAACGCCCAGCTCCGCGAAGTCGGGGTTCATGATTCGAGCCGAGGTCAACCGGCCCGGGTCCGCGAGTGAGAAGATGCGATCGCATCGAGCAAGCCGAGATCCCCGACCTCGGTACGCAGCAACTCGCGGGCGCGGTGCAGTCGACTCTTGACCGTGCCGGCAGGAGTCCCGATGAACTCGCCGACCTCCTCCATCGTCATACCGTCCCAGTAGTGGAGATGGACAGCGGTGGCGAGTTCGGTAGTACGGCTTCCCGCCGGCGAGGGCGGTGGTGTCGCAGTGGGCCAGCAGCCGGCTGTGGATTGGGGCAGAGCCCGGTCGGAGGCCCACGGGGCGGAGGCCGAGCACCGTGAAGTTCGGCGGGCATGGCCCGGGTCGCCTCGGGAGATGGAACAACGCAAACGGACGAGCCAGGGCTCGTCTCCAGCAGAGTCGGGTTTCCAATCCCGCGGTCTACGCGGCCAGGAGGAGATCCAGCGGGACGGCGGCGACGGCACTGTGGCGAACGCGTACTCGAAGATGTTGGTCCCTCGCAGTCCCTTCGAACTCCCGGCCATCACGACTTGCTCAAGGACGCCTGCGGCTTTGGGGGGGCGCCGTGTCGCGCGTCTCATGTGCGCCGTCGTGGTCAGTACACGCAGAATCCGTTCGCGTCGCAGCCCATCGCATCGGGGCAGCTCTCACCGTTTGCGCACGATGGCACGCAATACGTGCCGATCCGGCACGAGTACTCCGCCCCATCGCTCGTTGAGCAAAACTCGCCGGGCATCTCACACGCGTCTCCCCACGTCTGCTGTGAGCACGGCGCCCCCGATGCCCCCTGCGTCGTCATGATCAAACACAGGCCTCGAGCATTCCCGGTCGCGGGGTCTGGACAGGCCGCATCGATGTCCGCGCCTGCACCATCGCACGCAAGTACGCAGGTGTTGATCGCAGGAGAGGACACCGAGTTGCCGTCGAACGCGCCCCCACATCCCCCGCTCGGGTCAGGGTAGGTTGGGTCTCCGACGGCTTGGTCCATGTCGGCGACGCACGCACAGTCGATGCAAAACTCGATCGCGTCTGGGCAGTCTTGGTCGCTCACACACTCGTCGGTGAGCTGGCATTCGACGGTTCCGGTGGAACTCCCACCCGCGGATCCGCTCGCAGTGCCGCCAGTCCCAGCACCCTCGTCGCCGGTGCTCGTCCCCGGTTCATTCCCGGCAGAGCCCAGCGTGGTTTCCGGGGCTCCAACGCCGTCGGTCGACGAGCGCTCTTGGGATGAGCACGCGACAAGAAAGGCGATGGCGACGAGAGGACGAACGCGTGGCGGCATCCTCCAACGGTTACGTCCAGCCGTTGCTTCGGTTCACTCCTTGTCCAGGACGCAACGGCTCTGCACGAGCCCGGGTCATGGAAGTTCATCGACGCTCGCGCACTCCCCGGTCACGACCCCATCGCACTTCGTGTGTTGCTGAAACCACTCCCAGGCACCGACGGTCCCCTCTGGGGTAATGCAGCAGTGTCCCTGACAGCCAGCGTCCACGAACTCGACCTCGTGACCGTTTTGAAGCATCAGGTCCTCGAGGTTCCTTGCTCCGTCGTACAGGAAGTCGTCCGGAGCGATCACCATGCGTCCCTTCACGCTGCAGTCGTCCCTCGGCGGGGGTGCGTAGGCCTCCGCCCAGTCGTTTCCTCCGCAGTTCCACTGGATCGCCGCAAAGACCTCCTGCATCTTGAATCCCCAGATCGACAGGAACTCGGAGCCTCCAGAGTAGCCGACCGCGTAGATGCGGCTCACGTCGACGTTGTACCGGGCCGAGACGTCATCGAGGACCTCGTAGACGTAGTCACGCCGGTCCTCGAGTTCTTCGGTGGAGCCGCTCCACCACTGCTCGCAGCCCGGGCACTTCGCGACGGCTACGATGAACGGGAGGTCCTCCGCCTGACGCCACTCCCCCCACAGAATCGCGGTCGAGTTCCAGGGCTCCCCTTCATCCCCATGGAAGACCACGACCACCGGCAATCGTTCCTGGGTGTCCGGTGCCCCGACCAGGTACCAGCGGTCCGGAGCCCCCAGCTCGATCTGGGTCAAGCCGTCAACGGGGCCTCCCATGCCGCAGCTGCCGGCAGGATCACCGCCTTCGTCGGCGCCTCCAACATCCACCGGGGTCTGTGGTTCCGTGGAGGAGTCGTCTTGCGAGGTTTCCGAGTCAGAGGAGCCGCTTGAGGCGGTGACCGATGTGTCTGTCTGTGGGGGGGCGTCCATCTCGCCCGCATCGCCGCCGCACGCCAGGACAAGCAAAAGCGAGATCAGGCAGCCGCGGCTTTTCCAGGGGGTTCGTCGAGGCATCGCGCGAAGCTGGTTACCCCGCTGGCGGTGACGGTTCGGCTCCCGAGGTTTCTCTCAGCCCTCCGGCTCGAAGATCGTGCAGCTAGCGTCGATGACGCTGACCGCTGCCGCAAAGAAGGGCGTGTAGTCGGGAGCACAGACGCTCCCCACCACGCCGAACGGAAGCCCCTGCGCGACAGCTTGCAGCCTCGGCGCAGCCTCGGCGACCCCAGCCGCGCACGTCGCACCGGGGAGGTTGTTGTCGCCAACCAACGCCAGGAAGACGACGGCCTCGGGATTGCCGCCCTTGGCCTCGACGAGCGCCTCAATCCACTCCGGAGGGTTGCCTGGAGAGCCCGGAGCCTCCGCATCGGTGTTGTCGTCCTCCTCGTCGGTGATCAGCGTGACCACGAGGATTGCATCCTTGCGCAAGAACCCCTGGTTGCACGCTCCGGACCCGTTGAGGTCGTCGGAGAGTGCGTTGTTGAGGGCCAGCATGGGTTTTTCGGCTCCGCTCCCATACAACCCCACGCTCGCTGAACAGGCGAACGAGCCCGCCAGGTCGGGTTGCGTATGCAGCATGTACCGTCGGTCCCCTTCAATCCCGCACTCCATGCCGTCGCTGCTGTGGACCTTGCCCGCGCCCCACGACCGGTCGCACTCTGTGATCGGGAGGTCGTTGCAGTCGAACCCATTGCACGACGTTGAGGGCAGCATCGATGCGCCGCAGCTGTGCTCACAGCACAGCGGGGCCGGCGTGCAGTCGCAGCTTCCGTTGGAACAGCTAACGATGGTGCTCCCGCCCTCTCCGTTGTCGGTCGAGATCGCCATCACGTGGAAGAAGCCCGCCTCGAGCGTCTCGGTGATCGTTGACATGAAGCCGGGGAAGCTGGCGATCAAGTTGGCCTGTTCCTCCTGCATGGAGCCCGAGTTGTCGATGATGAAGAGAAAATCGATCTTCTGACAGCCACCGCTGGCGTCCCCGCCGGAGTTCATGCCGGGGCCAGGCAGGTCGAGCTTCGTTCCGGTCTCGTCCGCGTCCGCCTCATCGTCTCCGCTGGTCGGCCCGGACGCGGCAGTGCTCGAGTGGTCGACGATGCTGTCGGTGCTAAAGCTGTCGAACGAGTCGCGAACGGGGACGTTGCAAGCCGCGGAAGACACCGCGAGCAGCGAGAGAACGTGAGCCTTGCGACGCATGGCCTCTGGTTACCCGTGGGGTGGCCGACGGTTCGGTGAACCGTCCTCCAGGTTCGAGGTCCGAGCGGTGTTCGAGTTCGTTCCTTACCTACACAGTCGTCAGCGGTTCACGCGAACGCGAGAGTGAACCGCGGGGACATCGGGCGGTAACCAGACCGTCGTCCGCGCACCGTCTAGGGCGTGAGGCTGAAGGGACCGCAACGATGGCCGATGCAGAGTGGATCGATCGTTCGGTGAAGCGATTGGAGTGGTTGGTGCAGGAGCGCGAGCGACTCGAGCGCGACGCCATCCAAACCGCGGAGCAACTCTCGAGGCACGAAACAGAGATCGCGCGGCTGTTCGAGTCCTTGAACGAAGTCGCAGACATCGACTCCGGAGAGACCCGCGTGCCTGCTCCACCGACCTGGGAGGCCCGCTCCAAGGTCGCCCCGATCCCCGTGTTCGGTGTCAGCGACACCTTGACGTCGATCGACGGCGTGTGGCCAACCGATGCTGCGCAGCCCGCATCGCTCCGCGCCGTCCTCAAGGCCGACGTGCTGACCGAGGCTCCGCGCCGGAGGTGGTGGCCGGTTGTCGGGCTGCTCCTCGTCGCGCTCGTGGGCGTGGGAGCTTGGGC
>CAYGTG010000213.1:0-10006 GCA_964352485.1 uncultured Nannocystaceae bacterium
CGGAGGCCCAGGGGGACCGGCCCCGAGCGAGCGCGAGGCGCCCGCCGAGCAGGGAGCCCGCGGCGGCGCGCACCGCATCGAGGCGGGGGAGGGGACCGCGAGCAGCCACTTGAGTCAGGAGCTGTCGCAGCCCGGGGAATAGGTATCGCTCTTGGGCGGCGGGGCCATGACGGAAGCCGAGGTCGCGGGCCAGCGAGCGCTGCCCATGCCGGTAGGCTTCGGTGAGCGCCGCCAGCAGAAGGACCTCCTCATCCGGTCCCGCGCGCTCGCGAATCTCCACCGCCAGATCGAGAACCTCATCCCAGCGCGACTCCGCGAAGGCCAGCGGCAACAGGCGAATGCTGGGTCCGGGAAGCTGGGGGGCGGCTTCGGATGCACGCTGCAGCGCTTGGCGGGCCTGGGCGAGGGCCCGTACCCGGTTGCCACGCTGCGTGGTGCCCTGTTCGATGAAAGCCTGGGCGGCGTGCATGTATTGCTCCGCCTGCTCGAGAGGATCGGAGCTGAGCGAAGCAAGCTGCAGTCGCGTGTCACCCAACGTGCCCCAGTCCTCGGTGTGTTCGACCAACTCGGCATAAAGCTCCAACATCTCGCGATGGGTGGGATCGAGCTTGAGGGCTTGGCTGAGGACGGCGATGCCGCGGTCGGGGCCCCCAAGGGTTTGCTCGCAGCGGGCGAGATCGAGGGCGACGGTGACCATTTGTGGTGAGCGGCGCTCGAGCGAGGCTTCGAACAGACGGCGCGTGATTGCCACGCGGTCGGAGGCGGGAGCACCGTGGGACAGCACGGCGTCGAGCTTGGTCAGGGCCGCGAAGCGCAGCTCGTGATCATCGGTCCGAAGACACAGCGGGCGGAGGATGGCGGTCGCGTCTTGGGTGCGACCGAGATCCGCAGCGACCTGAGACAGGCCGAGGTCGAACGCGGCGGTGCGCTGGTCGGCCGGCACCCCTCGAAGGACTTCGTAGATGTCTTGAACGCGGGCGTCATCACCTGCGTGCGCCGTCAACTCGGCGAGGAGGCTCAAGCCATCGAGGCTGGAGGCTGACACCGCGACGCTTCGGCGCAGCGCGTCGAGAGATCGGCTGGGGTCTCGAAGCGCAGTCCATGCAAATCGCGCGGACTCGAGCAGTGCGCTCGCCTTGGCGGCGCCCGAGGTTCGCTCTGCGACGCGTTCGTAGAGCTCGACGACCTCGTCATACGCTCCGCGTTCCGCGTACGCGTCGCGCAGCGCAGCGGTCGCGGCTTGGAGGTCGTCTTCCGATCCGTCGAGACCTTCGGCGAGCTCTCTTTGTTGTTCCCCAGCCCAGGTTTCGAGCTTCGGATCGTCCAGGGCGCGCCCGAGTTCCCGCAGTCGGGCCAGAATATGGACCCGCTCGGTTGGCTGCTTTTCAACCTCGAGCAAGCGCAGCAGTCCTGACTTCTGCTTTCGCAGCGCATGTTCCTCGTCTCCATCGAGCGCGTCGAGGTTGCGCTGGGCAGCCGCGGTGAGGTCGTGGCTTGCGGCCGGAAGGTCGAGGACACGTTGCGTCGCCGCCTCGGCCGCAACCACGTCGTCATCAGACATGCGGAGGTCCGCGGCGAGCATCCAAAGGCGTGCGCGTGCTGCGTCATCGAGCCCCCCCGGCTGCCCCGCGATCCGCTCGAGCCGGTCTGCGATGCGGCGCGGGTCGGGCAAGCGGCCGGTGAGCGCGGCGGCGCGGGTGGACACGACCAAGTCATCTGGAGCCTGGGTGACCGCCGACTCGATGTTGCGGACCGCGGAATCGACATCATCCAGATGCTCGATGTACGTCTCTGCGAGATCGAGGTGGTGCGCGGCGCGGGCGGGTCCATCCGGAAGCTCCCGGATCGCCAGATAGTGCATGTGGGCGACGACCGACCACTCGAGTCGCTGCCGTGCCAACGTCATCAAGGCCTGCCGGGCGGCCACGTGCTTGGCGTCCGCGCCCACGGCTTCCAAAAGGTAGGCCCGAGCGCGCTCGGCTTCGGCGCTGTAGGGATCCGTCTGCGTGGCGGGCATCAGAAGTGCCGCACGGCGATAGGCAACCTCCGCGCCCAGCATGCTGGAGAGGGGAAGCTGGGAGAGGCTCTCGAGGACGATGGCCTGTTCCGTGGTCCGCCCAGAACGCTCGTAGAGTCGGGCGAGTTCCAGCAGCGCGCGCTGTGATTCGGGCGCGCGTTGCAACGCGTCCTTGAGCACCTCCTCGGCTTCATCTCCACGCCCGAGCTCCAGCAAGACCCGCGCCGCAACGGCGGCGGTCTCGGCCGCACGTGGACCGTCAAAGTCTTGATGAGACGCGGCGATCACCAGGGGTGGCACGGCCTCCTCGAGCCGGCCTTGACGGGCCATCAAGCGGCCCAGGGCTTCACAGGCGGTGCCGCTGTTCGGCGCCAGCGCCAGCGCATCCCGGTAGTGCGCTTCGGCTTCGGCTTCGTAGTCCTCGTGGACGCACAACAGGTCACCGAGCAGCGTGAGGAGGGCGGGTCGGTGATCGTCCTGGACGGTCGTGAGGCGTTCCAACAACTCGGTTCGAACCCGGGGCAGAGCGTCGGTGCCGGAGAGCAGAACCTTGGCCTTGACCCCGGATTCTCTGTGAACCGACGGCGAGGCCAGGTACGCGTCCAGATAGAAGCGGGCGGCTTGGTGGGGGCGGCCAAGCGGAGACTCGAGCAGTTGCGCAATGTGGATGGCGACGGCGGCCTGTCGCATGGGGTCGTGCGAGAGCGCTGCAAAGCGGACCTTGAGAATTCGAACGAGGTCTTCGTGCTGACCTGCGCGCTGGTAGGTGCGAGCCAGGGTGGCGAGACCCTCGTCGGGCAGGCGTCCATAGTCCTCGAGCCGCTCGTAGATTCGAGACGCCTTGGCCTCGTCGTCCAACGGGCCCCGGTAGATGCGCGCGAGCTCGACGAGGAGGTCGAGCCGACTGGAGACCAAGGCTTCGGCGGGAACGCCGTCGATCTCCGGGGCAAGTGTACGTTCGAGATAGATCGCGAGGTCGACGTAGCGACCCTGGCCCTCGAGGTCGCGGACGAGTTCGGCTCGCATTTGCTCGCCGACGTCCTCGGCCAGCGGCGAAGCGTCATCGCCAAGATGCTCGAGGGCGATGCGCAGCGCTTGCTCGGATCGCTGGAGATCCCGCAGCTCATGCCGACAGATGCTGGCGATGGAACGCAGCAGGGCGCAGCGCTCGAGACCGTAGACGTGGGCAACCTGTCGTTCTTGGAGCTCGACCAGCTCTCGCCAATCGCCCTGCGATGTGAGGAGGTCGGCGAGAGCCTGCTGCGCGCTGGGGCGACGCGGATCTTCGCGCAGCACGGCGGAGAGTTCACGAATCGCCTCTCGAGGGCGCTTTAGGGGCCCTGCGAGCAACATCGCCCGCTGTTCGATCGCGTCGAGCCTGGCCTCCCCACGCTGCCGCTGGGCGACCTGTTCGAGAAGCGCCGCTCGGTGGGTGGGGTCCTCGGCGAGGGTCCGCAGCTCATCGAGTCGGTTCCGGGTGTTGGCGTGGTCCGGATCTCGCTTTTGGGCGCGTTCCACCAGGGACAGCGCTGATTCGTGATCTCCGCGGGCCAGGGCGGCGTCGGCCGCTCGGTGTGCGAGCGTCACAAACCCCGCGTTGCCCATCGCGACGTGATCGAGGACGCGGTGCGTGTACTCGAGGATCGGTCCCAGAGCCCGCTGCTCGAACACGTGCTCGAGCAGTGGAAGGAGGAGGTCGGGGTCGTTGGGCGCGTAATTGATGGCCCGCTCGAGGTAGCGGAGCGCCCGCAGTTGATCTCCGACCTGGTCCGCCGCCACATGAGCGAGCTGCTTGAGGGCCGCAACGCGCCCGTCGTCGTCGGAGGCATGCGCCACCGCGAGTTCGAGGACCTCGAGCTGCTCCGCAACGTGCCCCCGAGCGGCCAGGGCTTCGGCGAGGGCGCCGAGGGTGTGGGAGTCGTCTTTGTGTGTGCGAGCGTGGCCCTGCAGAAGGGCCGCCGCGTCGGCTCGGCCCAGCTGCGAAGCGAAGCCGATGTACAGATCGACCGGCCGGTGCCCCTGCGTATCGACGCGCGGGGCGAGCAGCTCCATGCGCGCCTGCGCGGCCTGCGTGTCACCATCGTGACGAGTGCACAACAGGCCGTGCAGCCTCGATGTCCTGGGGAAGCTGATCAACCCACGCTCGAGCTCTTCGTCGATCGCTTCGAGGTCCTCACCACCACCGTGGGTTAGGCGAATGTCGAGTAGATCACACAGGCCCTCAGGATCGTCGTCGATAAACGCCTGCTCGACCGCGGTGTGCCAAGCATCTCGGACGCGGAGGTCTTGGGCGGCGATGTCGTGCGCACGGCGAACCGCTCGGCGCAGGACGGCACCGTCGCCGGTTTGCAGGGCCAGCGCCACTGCCCGCAGCGTCAGCGCTGTCGCTGGCTCGCGTGGGACCCCTTGAGCGAGGCCCAGAAGGTGCTCGCTCATCGCGGCTTGATCAGCTCCGAGCAATCGACGGAGGCGCTCGAGCAGGCCAGCGTCGCTCGGGGACTCTCGCAGCCCATCTCCGACCTTGCGCAGCTCGTCGTCCTCGCGACCGAGCTCGTGAACGGCCCAGTCTCGGAGGTCGAGGAGGTCCGGCCGGTCGGCGATTTCGTCCCTCAGGAGGTCGAGTGCCTCAAGGGCTGCCGTGGCGTTGCCGGCGTTGAGGGCGATTGAAGCGCGCTCGGTCAACAGCGAGTCCTGTCTCTCGCCCGCGGTGAGATTCTCGATGGCCCGTTCGAGGGCCGCCGTGTACCGCCCCGGTGCATCGGCCTGGGCCGCGACCTCGCGCAGCGACGACAGCAGAAGCTCGTCGGTAGGCTCAGCGCTCAGCGCATCTTCGAGGCAACGCATGGCGTCGTCGGGGCGGCCTGCTTCGGCGAGCAAGCGGGCCTCTGCGCGATACTCCGCAGCCGGCTGGGCGCCGCCGAGCAGCGTGCGCACCCGGGCCCGAGCCAGCAACTGTTCGTCCACGGAGGCATGGGGCTCCCGCGCGATTTCCATCCAGGCCTCAGCGAGCTCCGCATGACGTGCACTGTCCCGCGCGACGTGACCGCTCGCCCGTTCGAGCCAGCGAACGCTGAGGTCGAACTCCCCGCGCGCGCGGTGCAGCCCGGACAGTTCGAGCATGAGGTCACCGCGCGCGGCATTGTTGGGGGTGTGCGCGAGCTGGCTCTCTCGCGCCCGGAGCTCGAGCTGCGTGTTCTCGATCGCCCGGGCTGCTTCGGCGAGTTGGGCCCAGCCCAGTGCGTTCTCGGCATCGGCCGTCGTCGCACGTTGCAGCGTCTCGGCGGCGGCGTTCGCCTGTCCTTGGGCCAGCTGATAACTCCCCAAGGCTCGGCCGGCCGCACCCGCGCGAGGGTCATCCGCGGCCAGCAGCGTGAGAGCCTGTCCCCAATGCTCCGCGGCGCGGGAGTCGTCCCCGTCTGCTTGGGCTGCATCGGCGGCCACGAGCTGCGCGGTTGCATCGGCGGGGTCGAGTCGAAGCCGGAGCGCGAACAGACGCGCGTACTCAGGATCGTCGGCGGCGACGCTTCGAGCATCGGCTTGATCGGAAAGCGCGCGATTCAGCAGGCGATCGACCGCCTCGAGCCGGTGGGCTGTGCTGAGCGACTCGTCATCCGCCCGCGCGCGCCACAAATCGGTGAGGTCGGCATCTTGGCCGGCTCGGTCGAGAAGGCCGACCAGGCGCTCGGCCAAGGCGTCGTCGTTGGGGACCGCGCGCAAGGCCGCTTCGAGAAGGGCGGCGGCAGCGGCTCCCTCGGTCCTCGCAGCCGCGCGCGTGAGCCAGTCGGCGTGCGCCCGTCCGGTCGTCCGTGCCGCAACATCTTTTGCGAGCGCAAGCGCCTCATTCGTGGCGCCAGCGTGGCTTAGCGCGTCATACAAGGCGGCCGTCGCCGCATCGGGAGACTTGTGTCGAAGCCACCGCCTGTGGAGCGCACGAATCGAGGATTCGAGATCGACTCGGGTGCGGAGCCGACGGACCCAGGCCTCGACCTCAGCGGCGGGGGCGACCTCGACCGCAAGCGCGAATCCTCGGCGTTGATCGTCGCGGGCGAGTTTTCCCAGAGCCGGCCACAAGGTCTCCCAGACTTCGGCCGAGTCCTCGTCCAGGTCATCGAGCAGCACCGCCTCTTCGAGTCGGGCCGTGGCTCGCTCCGTGGAGGGGGGCAGGGCGGCTCGCAAGGCACGATACGCCGAGAGTGCGGCGTCGACGTCACCGCGAGAGCGGTGCAACATGGCTGCGTCGCGGAGCAGCTCCGGTTCATCGGGGAAGTCTTCGAGCGCAGCCGACACGTAGACGACCGCATCCGCGTGCTGAAGCTGGACAGAGAGCTTGGCAAGGAGGCGGCGAAACTGCGGGGTATCCACGCTGCCAGGGGCGGCCTCGAGCAGCGTGCGAGCGTGTTCGAAGGATGCGGGGGTATCCTTGGCGGCGTACGCCGCACGCTGGGCGACCCGCAGGAGCTCGACGTGGGTGGGCGAGGCCGCGAGTGACTCGGTCGCGGCGTCGAGCGCAACGCGAGGATGGCCGGCGCGAAGGAGAGCCTTGGCGACTTCGGCGACGCGGTCTGCGTCACTCTCGTCGCCCCGCCGCGCATCGTGAAGCAGCGTGCGAGCGACATCCGGCTCATCCGCGAGCGCGAGCGCTCGGAGCCAGGCGATGTCTCGGCGGTGCGCGGTGAGTTCGGGATGGACTCCGTGTTGCAAAGACTCGAGCACGACTCGTGCTGCGTCCTTGTCACCATCGCGCCGCAGCATGATCGCCGCGAGCGCCAGGCGAGCGCGCGGTGTGTCACGTTGCTGAAGCTCGTCCAGGACGGGGAGAAGATCGCCGCCGCGCGCACGCAGCTCGAACCGGAGTCGCTGGGCTGCTTGGGAAGACGGCTCGGCGAGCAACCACTGCCCGAGGGCGGAGTCGACGACGCCGGCCAAGGAGTCGTCGCGAAGTGCAGGGCGCAGGCCCAGGCGTGCGGTCCACTGCCAGGCGGCGGCGGCAGCCTCCGGACAGAAGGCGACCCGGCGGGCCAAGGCCTCGGCACGTTGAACCGCAGAGCCGCTGCGACCGTTGGCGAGGTCAGCGTAGACCGCTGCGATCTCTCCTGAGACATTTTGTGCGCCATCGAGGTCGCGCGTGATCGACGTTGGCGCCGCGCCGGCGTGCTCACTGAACCCCAGCCGGATCTGCCCGGTACCGTACTCGGCGGTGTGAAGCGCTAAGCGCTCCAGCCGCGGTGCTTTCCATCCGCTGGCGACAAGGGCCCGCGCCAGAGTTTCTCGCACGGGGTCGAGCGAGCCGGTCTCTTGCCGGAACAGCCGGCGGAGGATTGCCGCCCAGATTCCTGCGGTGTCAGCCGGCGCGGAACCCAACCACCACGATGCGCCGGGTTGTAGATGGATGTAGCGCTGCTCGACTTCGGGCTGGATGGCGATTCGCAGCCAGGCCCAGGGGGACCCAGGGGTCCGGCCGATGAGTGTCAACGCGGGGGCGCTGATCCCCGGTCCGACCGGAACCTCGAAGCGCAGGGTCGCCTCAGCGACCGTGAACTCCCCGAGGGTCTCCCCCCGCAGTGCTGCCCCGACCCAACGTTCGATCGGCCTGGCATCGAGCTCGAGCTCGAGCGTGATCGCATCGCTTCTGCGGTTCCGAAGCGCTGCCGGAGAGGTCGGCGCTCGCATCGGGAACTCGATGCCATGCACCTCGGCTTCGTATCCGCGAACGCGGAGTCCTTCGCGAAGCGTGCGCTGCTCTAGACAGAGCAGTGCTTTTCGGTCGCGGCAAAGCAGGGCGACGCCCAACACATTGCCGACGGCTGGGCCTTGCGCCATGAAGCCTGATTACAGCGCACCGCGGCCGCGGCGTGAAGGGTTCTGTAGCCCCCGGCTCAACTACAGGCCGCCGAACATGCCGGCGCGGAGCAGGCCGCCCTGGTTGCCCACGCGGTCACACACGGAGTAGGGCTTGAACCCTTCGGGCTCGCCTTCTTTGGTCTCGACATCGTACGTGACGATGCGCTGCACTTTGTCTTCGCTCACCGTCACGCCGCCCTTGCCTTTGGCCTCGAGGCAGAGTCGCTCCGCCCAGTTGGCGGTGATCTGCATGCCCTTGCGCGTCCAAGCCGCGGTGTACAGCTGCTCGCGGGCCTCGGCGAAACCTTCGTCGGTCGCACCCTCTTTGGCCTCGAGTCCCGCGACGATCAGCGCGCCTTGCGTTTCGTAGACCTCTGGGAGCAGCGCGGTCTCGGTGTCGGATGCCCACGCCGCCTCCACCAAGTCCGGCATCAAGCCCAGGTTCGGGATCGGGGCGCTCTTGCTGAAGAGACCGGTCTGGCGCAGCTCGGCCTTGGGACGCGCGGGCTTGGCTTCGGCTGCGGCCCCCTCAGCGTCCTCGCCGTCGATGGCGGCATCTTCAAGGCCGGGCACTGCGCCAGGCGCAGCGAAGACGTCGTCCATGGACGCACCGCCGAGCACGGCGTCGCGGTCTTCCTGCGCGGCGGCCTTGGCGAGTTCCTTGCCCTTGCTCTGCGCAATCGCTTCGGTGGCAAGCTCTCTGAGCGCGTCCTCTTCGGGGACGTCGCCTTCCCGCTTGCCCTCGACTCGGGCGATGAAGAAGTCGTTGTCGCCTTCGACGATCTCGGAGAGCGCGTCGACCTCGAGGCTGCGCAGCGCTTCGTCCAGCGCGGGGTCGAGACCTGTGCCGACCTTGACCCCGGTCCAGCCGAAGTCGCCGCCTTTGCGTGCGGTGCCCTCGTCGTTGGAGACCTCGCGGGCGACGTCTCGGAACCCGGCGCCCGCCTCGATGCGCGTCCGTGCGTCCTGCGCCTTGGCCCGTGCGGCGGCGAGCAGCGCCTCGCCGGCTTCGGCGGCGGGCTTGTCGATGGCGATCATGCTCACACGGATCTGCTCGGGGAGCTTGGTGAAGCGGGCGCCCTGGGTGCCAAGGGTCTTCTTGAGATCTTCCGCATGCTCTTGCATCCATGCCGTGATCTCGTCGTCCGAGGGGTCGACGAGGTCGGCGTAGGGAGCGATCTCATAGCGGGCGTAGTGCAGGGAGAGCTTGTTCGCAGTCGCTTCGTACTGCTCGCGAAGCACCGGCTCCGGCACCGCGACGGAGCTACGGACGAGGTCGCGAACCGAGCGTGCGAGAACCTCGCGCGACTGCAGCTCGAGGAATCGGTTCTCGGGGAGCTGGTAGTTCGCGAGCAGGTTCTGGAACAGCTTGTAGTTGAACTGGTCGAGGTCGCCCAACCAGCTCACGCTCATCCCCAGGATGATCATGTGACCGTGCGCCACGAGGTCCTCCGCGTCGTAGGCCGTCGCAGCGAGGCCCATCTCTTCGCCGGCGTGTGCGAGGAGTTCGCGCTCAATGAGGGACTCGAGCACCTCCTCTTTGACGCCGAACATCTGCTGCATCCGGGCGTCCTTGGGTATCCGGACGACGCCGCTCATCAGGCTGTATTGGGCCCGATAGTCATCATCATTGATGGTGGCGCCGTGCACCTCGACGATCGGCTTGTTGCCGAACGACAAGCTGTCGGAGGGCAAGCCAAACGAGAGACCGAAGGCTGCCGCGAGCGCGAGGAGGATGAGCCACGCCCAGAAGCTCGTCGAAGACTGACGCAAAAAGTCGAGCATCGGTCTGGCGGAACTAGCAGGTCGGGCCGTCCACGGGCAACCGCGGAAGTAGGGTCTGGGCGTGATTCCCGCGGGGAATACGCCCAGGCGTTCGAGCGTTCCCCGTCGCCCACCGGTTTCGTTCCTCGAGATGTGGGGCTCTCTCCGACGATGTGCGACTCTGATTCGCTTGCCGTGCCGCCCGCGCGCGTGTAATTGACTGCTCTTCTCGGGATCGCAGCCGCTTCTTCTGCCCGGCTCTCGCTTCACGCTCGCGACCCACCTCCGTCAGCCGTCCGTCAGTTTTCAGTCAGCCTTCAACCAGCGCGTCTTGCGCGAAGATGGGCCTCGCTCGGCCCCCCCGAACCCCCGCCCCCCAATTTC
>CAYGTG010000214.1:0-9947 GCA_964352485.1 uncultured Nannocystaceae bacterium
GGGAAGCCGTACTGCTCCTGCCCGGCTTTTTCCCATTTCATTTCGCTTAAACGCGGGCTCGCGCTCGGGGCGTTCGGGTGCCCAGAAGAGGGTCGCGGGGTCTGTGTTGGATCGGTGCATGGCGTCCTCCAGGTCGCGACACATCCAGTGCGTCTTGACCCCCCCAAATGATGCAAGTCTGACGCCAAGCATAGAAGGTTCGACGCTGTGCCCTGAGATGTGCTCCGGGCGAGCTCGATACACCTCATGCGCCACACGCCCACCGGTGGGCGCGGTGTCATGGGGCCGGTCAGCAGGCGTCGCTGCGATCGCTCTTCATGACGCTCAGCGCCCGGGCTCGTAGCGCACGGAACTTGGCCTGAACGCGTCGAGCATGGGCCTGCCCGCGCACCCGAGCGGTATCGCACGCATTCGCCTTGTGATCGAATCCGAAACGCCTTGAAAATATGATGGCACGGTTCCTGCTCTCACTCAGGGCATGACCCCTGAAACGAACACAAAGGACATCGACCAACTCAACAGCATGCTGCGAGGCGAGCTCGCCGCGGTTGAGACCTACGAACAGTGCATTGAGAAGATGGACGAGCCTCCGATGAAGCAGCAGCTCAGCGTGCTGCGAACCTCGCACGTCACCCGAGCGACCAAGCTCAAGAGCCGTATTCGAGCCATGGGCGGCGAGCCGGAGAACAGTTCAGGAGCGTGGGGTACCTTCGCTCGGCTAGTCCAGGGCGGAGCCAAGGTCTTTGGCAAGAAGGCGGCCATCTCTGCGCTCGAAGAAGGCGAGGACCACGGGAAGAAAGACTATGCCGATGTCGACGGCCTCACCCCCGAAGTACGTCACTTCGTCCAGACCGAGCTGATGCCAGAGCAGCAGCGCACCCACGATGCGCTCAATGCTCTGCAGTCGCAGGTCTGAGTCGCTCGCGTGGCATCCGCTGCGCTCCACACCCCCCGAAGAACCGGTCGCATGACAGCGACCGGTTCTTTTCGCGTCGTCCTGTGGGAGCGCAGTTAGAACGTGAGTTGCAGCTGCTGCCACCGGAAACCCCAGCTCAGCGCGCCACGTCGGCGCCCTACGTCGGCACACTATCCGAGAGCATCATCGTGGACCGTATGCCGTACTCATTTTCCTCGCCACTGGCATCACCATTGCACGATCCTCATTCCATGCTGACGAGGTCTGCAACCTCCCAAGTCTTCCGCTCGCTTCTTCGGCGAGGTGTTCGCCGCAAGCTCGTCCGGGTGGTCCCCGTGATTGGAATGGCGTTCGCTGCTGCACACGTGGGGCGCATCGTCCGTGCGAAAGGGCCCGCGCGCGGCCTGGCCGATGCGGCGTTGGACTTGTTGCCGGTCGTCGGTCCGCTCAAGGCGGTCACCGAGCTGCTCGTCGGCGACTTGATTCAGCCGCCACTCGAGCGCCGGACGTAGAAAAGCCCTGAACGCGCGCAGTTGCTGCGCGGGCTCGGGACCTTCCTTGCTGGCAGCTGCAAGCGCAGCTGGTTTAGGTTCCGGGTACTAGAAGACGAAGGAGACGATGGCTCCGACAATGACAACAACACCGACGATGTAAGGGATGCTCCTTTTCATGCCTTACAGAGGTGCAACGCGCAGGCCAAGATTCAGGGCCAACGAGATCTCTCGATAGTCCGGGACGAAGACGGTTGAGCGCTTCCAGTGGGGGCGGCTGAACCCGAGCGTGTCTGCACAGGTGGTCCCCGAGCGCTCACCGAGAATCCGGAGACGACGCGCCGACTAACCGGCGTCGACCTCTTTCTCAATCTCGGCGCCGACGTCGGCGTCGATGTTCTTCCAATAGTCGATCGCGCGGTGCAGTACCGGCTTCGACACCCCGTCGCTGAGGTGGCCCGCAGCGTTGGAAACCAGCCGAGAGCGGGCGGCATCATCCATCACCTCTCGGACGAGCGCCCCGGCCTGACCCCAGTCATCGTCGTCTTTGCGCTTCGTGTACGCCGCTCGCGTGAGCTTCCCGCTCGCGTCCCATCCGGTGTCAAACGGGTGGCTCGAAGGGTCGGCCTTGGGCCCTCCGTAGGAGTTCGGAGCGTAGACAGGGTCGGTGACGTTTTCCATGCGCATCGATCCACCTTTGCTGTACGAGTGCACGGGACATCGCGGACGGTTGACGGGGATCTGGTTGTGGTTGACGCCGAGTCGGGCTCGGTGGGCGTCGGCGTACGACACAAGGCGTGCGAGCAACATCTTGTCCGGGCTCGGACCGATTCCAGCAACGAGGTTGTTGGGCGAGAACGCGACCTGCTCGAGCTCAGCGTGAAAGTCCGTGACGTTGCGGTCGAGGGTGAGCTTGCCGACCTCGTGGAGTGGATAGTCCTCGTGAGGCCAGACCTTGGTGAGGTCGAAGGGGTTGAGCCGGTAGGTCTTGGCGTCCTCGAACGGCATGATCTGAACCTTGAGCGTCCAGCTGGGGTGGTCTCCGTCGCGCAGCGCCTGAAACAAGTCGCGTCGATGGTGATCGGCGTCGGCACCCGCGAGTCGGTCTGCCTCGTCCTGGCCGAGGAACTCAATCCCCTGGTCGGTCTTGAAGTGGTACTTTACCCAGTGTTTTTCGCCGGCTGAGTTCGTCCACATATAGGTGTGGCTGGAGTAGCCGTTCATGTGCCGCCAGGTTTTCGGGATGCCTCTGTCTCCCATGAGCCAGGCGACTTGGTGTGCCGTCTCCGGTGACAGGGTCCAGAAGTCCCACTGCATGTCGTGGTCTCGCAGGCCGCTGTCGGCGCGTCGCTTCTGCGAGTGGATGAAGTGCTGGAACTTGAGCGGGTCGCGAACGAAGAACACCGGAGTGTTGTTGCCGACCATGTCGTAGTTGCCCTGATCCGTGTAGAACTTCAGCGAGAACCCCCGCGGGTCTCGCCATGTGTCCGGGCTGCCGCTCTCTCCTGCGACCGTCGAAAAGCGGGCGATGACGTCGCACTTCGTTCCGGGCTGGAAGAGGCCTGCCTTGGTGTACTTGGAGACGTCGTGGGTAACCTCGAAACGTCCGTAGCCGCCCCCGCCCTTGGCATGGGGCTGACGGTCAGGAATCATCTCGCGGTTGAAGTTCGCCATCTGCTCCATCAGGTAGTGGTCATGGAGAACGATGGGGCCGTCGGGTCCGACACTGAGCGAGTGCTCGTCGCTCGAAACGGGAATGCCGACGTCATTCGTGGTGGGTTTTCGGTCTTCGGTCATGGCGCTGATGGGGTCTGACCAATCATGACGGGCTTGCAATCCGTGAAGGAGAGGAGGGTGCGGTCGAGGAGCGTTAGGACCCGCTTGGCAGAACCAAGCCCGCCTGCGGCCCCTGGGCGACCTCTTCGAGCCGCTCGACATACAGCCCGCGGACCAAAACGACTGCGACGACCACGAACGGGGTGGCCACCATGAGGCCCAAGGCTCCCATCGTCAGGCCCATCAGCAGCTGCGCTGCCAGAAGGTACGCCGGCGGAATGGACACGGCCCGCTGCTGTAGGAACGGATTGATTAGGTTTCCCTCGATGACCTGCACGGCGACGTAGATTCCCGCTGCCCACGCTGCGGTGGCGGGGCTGATCGAGAGGCCAAGGAGGATGCCGGGCAGCGCCGAGAGAATAGGGCCCAAGTTGGGAATGAATGACAGCACACCGGCCAGCAGGGCCAACGAGACCCAGGCCGGAATGCCGAGAATCCACAGCCCCAGGCCTGTAAGAAGGGCGACGGCCAGCATCGAGATGAACCGCGCAACCATCCAGTTGCGCAGGTTCGCGCCGGTCTTCTCAAGGAGGTTCTCGGCCAGCCCGCGGTGCGCCGGCGGCACCAAGCGAATTGCGGGAGCGGTGTAGCTCTGTGGCTGAGCCGCGAAGAAAACTGAGCTCACCAAGACGAAAAGTCCGGCGCCGAACACCCCCCCCACGCTTGCAAACGCGGACGCGGCTCTCTTGGTCATCTCGGTGCCCGAGACCAGCTCGTCAGTCGACGGAAGCGGGGAGAGGATTTGTTGCGCGATGTCGGACGAGCTGACCTGCTCCGAGAGCGAGCGAATCACCGGCGGCAGCTCACGCGACAGCTGGACAGACTGTTCATACAGCGCGGGTCCAAGCAAGAGCCCTGCGCCTGCAGTTGCTCCTGCGATGCTGCTGAGAACGAGTGCCAGAGCGACGGGGCGTGGGATGGAGGAGAGTCGACGGGTAATGCTCGACGTCAGCGCCGACAGCAGGACCCCGCCCAACACTCCCGCAAAAGCCAAGAGCAGAAAGTGGAAGCTCTGAACGAGCAGCCCGAGCAGGATCACGCTACCGAGGCTCAGCCCGATGACGAACGCAGCCTGTCGCTGGAAAGAAAGTTCGCGTCTCGGAATCTTGGTTTCACTCATGGGGCAACAGAGACTTGCGTTCGATGAGGAGGGTGGCCCGCAGGAAGAACGCGCCTAAGCGGTCTGCCTTGTCGAGCCGGCCGGGGAGTGCAGCGATCTCTCCGAGCGTGACTGCGAACGCGGCAAAGGGGGCGGCGCCGTCGGTCATTCTCTGGTCTTCCTTCACTCCTGTGTTGTAGCTCGTTCCGGTGACGCTGCAGCTGTGCGCCCCTCACTGCGACGCGGGGGTCGCTTTCTCAATCTTCTCCCTCGCACGTTTCTCTTGCTCCTGATCCGCCTGGGGGGCGTCCTGGAGTTCCGCCGCCGCGGGGGTTAGCGCGAGTTCGACGAAGATCGGGAAGTGGTCAGAACCGATCGGAGGGAGGCGTCGCATCCTGGCAAGAAGGAAGTCCTCCGAGTGAAAAACGTGGTCGAGCGGCCATCGGAGGAACGTGTACTCGGCATGGTATGAACTCAACAAACCCCTCCCGATCCGCGGGTCCAGCAAGCCGCTGATGTCGAGGAACAAGTTCGTCGTTCGAGACCATGCGACGTCGTTGAGATCGCCTGCAACGACTGCGGGTCGACCTCGCTTCGCGACTTCGTCCCCCACGATCAGCAGTTCAGCGTCTCGTTCGTCGGTATCCTTGGATTCGGCCGGTGCTGGAGGCTTAGGGTGCAGAACGTGAAGGTCGAAGCGCGCGCCCGACAAGAGCTCCACTTGCGCTTCCGCTGAAGGGACCTCCGGCTCGATAAGATGGCGGACGCGGGGAGAGTGAAGCGGCAGTCTTGAGTAAATCAACAGACCGTAGGTGTTGTCTCGCGGCTCGGCGATGACGTACCGCCATCTGGTTTCCAGCTCCCGCAGCTCCTCTTGCCACCACCGGTCGGGCTCCACGACGATGATGATCTCCGGGTCGTAGTCGTAGACCGTGGCGAGGAGTCGGTCCGACTGGCGATTCCTCATCCTTACGTTGGCGATCAGCATGGATACGCGTTGCGACTGTCCTCCAGACCCACTCCGGCTTCGCTCGGGCCACAGGGGGGTGTACGGAACGATCTCGACGGACTGGGCAACGACGCATGCAGCCAGAGCGGCGATCCCAACGAGACGCGTACGTCGACGGATGGCTGGCAATGCCGCTGTTGCGACCGCGGCCACTACGGCGAGGCCAAGAACCTGCACGCGAGGGAAGTCGAACGCTCGCACCCACCAGACTCCCGAACGTGAGACCGGGATCAGCGTCGCCGCGACTACACAGGCAGCGAGGATGGCGACGAGAAGCCTGCCTACGACTGAGATCCCGCGCTTGACCGCGACTCTACTTACCGAGACCACGCAGCATAATAGGCGCGTAGGTTGTGACTGCAATCAGGGGATCCGGAAAAATTGCGGGCACGTCTTGGCCCGTCGAAATTCCCTTGGCCTTGCAGAGGCGGCTTGCATCATGTCGGTCCCTTCAACCATATTCGCGGGCAACCTCACTCAAGCCCTTAGCGTGCCGTCGCCGAACCGCCCCGGTCACATCTCGGGGTGGAGCAGGCCAACGACGTGCGCCGGCCCGGGGCTCGAGCGTTCGGGCGTCCCTCAGCGAGGCGATTCGACGTTCTCGAGCGTCCAGCATTCCTCGTCTGGGCGCGGTCCTTCGTGTGGCACCACGCTTAGTGAGGCATCCGCCTCCATCACGACCCACGCGACCTCCGACTTGGATGCTACTCCATGCTCGCGCATCGCCTGCAACACCTCGGCTTCGCTCAAACGCTCGCCCTTCATTGCATCGCTGAGGAATGACCCACGATCGAACACCAGGCGCGGACTCGCTTTCACCATCCGGCATACGGTGGGAGATCGCTCGACGAGGAAGTGAAGCACCCACTGGATACTCAGGAGTGTCGTGACGCCGACCAGGCCGTCGGTGATCGAGACATTCGTGAGGACGATGGCTGAGGACACGATGGCACCGACCGCGACGGTCACGATCCAGTCGAAGTTGTTCATCTTCGAGGTCGAGCGCTTTCCGAACAGCCGCACCATCGCGATGAGGGCGAAGAGCATCACGGCGGCGGAGATGCCCACGTCCCACACGCGAGCCATGGAGTTGAACCATGTGGGGATCATGGGAGCGCTCTACACCCTCCTGCGCTGCAGGCAAGAGCGGGTCCGAACCCTCTGCCAGAGGCGTACGGACCTCGTCGACTGGGCCCGGCTGTGCTTCCGAGCGAAGGCTCGTTTGACGACGCCGAGTTTCTGACCCGCCTCGACCGACAGCCCGATCGCGAAATCGGGGCGGCGCTGCTTGATCAGTCCATCGCGGCTGGAATTGGCAACGACTTCTCAAACCGGTGCGGAATACACAGCTGTGCGCAGGCGCTCAGCTGTGCGCCGACGGTTCTGGGCCCCGAGCGTCCGGTCGGAAAAGACGAAAATCTCATCTGGGCATGGATCGTGCAGAGACACGAGACGCCCATGCTACGCTCGAATCACAGTCTCCTGATTCTCTCGGTGTGTTCCCTGGTCGGCCTGGGGTGCGCGTCCACGGCTTCCGCAAAGCCGCTCTCGCGAAAAGTCGGAGAACGGGTGACCCGAGGCGTGGTCGACGAGTCGCTGTCGTCGCTCGACACGGCGGAGAACCGCCGTCACATCGGCAACCTGGTCGGTTCTCCTGAGATGACGCGAGCCGCTCACGCTCTGTCTGCCTCCATCGCAGAGGGTGCGGTTGACGGTGTCATGAGGGCAGCTTCTGGAGACGCCGAAGCCCTCGCGGCCTCCGCGGGCCCAGCCATCGAGAAGAACCTGGACGAGCACGTGACTCCGGCGCTGCGACGTATGACCTCGAAGGTTGTCACCGCTGCGATTTCGGCGTCGCTGGCCGAGCAGAATCAACGAAACCTCGGAGACCTCACGGAGCAGACTACCCACCGGGCAATGACCGGACTCGCGAGCGGGATCGACGAGGAGCTTGGTCCCGCATTGGCTGTCACGCTCAAGCGAGACCTCGGACCCGCGCTTGCGGTGGTGATCGAAAGAGACCTTCTACCCGCGGTGGGACGAGGTCTAGCAGGTCCCGAGATGCAGGCCGCGGTCGGCAACATCTCCTCCTCGATGGTCAGCGAGGCGGTTATCAGTAGCGAGGAGGCCATCGATGAGATCCAGGCAGAGAACGCTCGCACGGGCGAAGACAGCTCTTTGGAGATCTTTGGGACCAATGTCGCGCTCGGTTTCGCGATCTCGGTCGTTGTCGCGGCTGTCTCCGCCGCGGGCTTTCTCTTCATGATGATCGCCCTCATTCGCACTCGCCGCCGTATGCAGTCATTTGAGGAGAGCGGCCGCCGCACTGACAAGATGCTCCAGTACCTTGCGCGGAACGAAAACCTCGACGACATCGATCTCTCGTAGTTGCCCCGACCGGTCGTAAGGGCGCGCTTGCCCCACGCTCCCCGCAGCGCCTGTCGTCACGCGACTCAGCCGTACCAGGGGCTGTCCCCATTTCGATGAAACGGCCATTGCGGCGCCCCCAGAGGCCATGCCGTCGTTCGTCATTTGTTTGTGCCCGACAAACGCCCTCTTCGTGCCTTGGCCTGGACTCTGCTGACACCCCTCTGACCATTCCACCGAATTGGGGAGGGCTGCTAGCGCGTACGACCGTCCGGGGTTACCCCGCAGGACCACACACGCGACCTGCGATGCGACCGTGCGGGGGACCTTCCGACTACTGACCGGGTCCGCGCACTTCCTGCGGGGCTCGTTCGACGCGGCGCGGACGGCCTTGGGCTCGATGCGCGTGGGTGTCGGGTTTGATGCCCTCTCCGAACTCCACGACATAGACCTGGGTCAACTCTGCGCCGAACAAGATTACGATGCCCGAGTAGTAGACCCAGACCAGCAGCACGAGCAGGGACCCCGCGGCGCCGTAAGCACTACCGACTGAGCTGCGACCGATGTACAGGCCGATCGCTTCTTTCCCGAGCGCGAACAGGACCGCTGTGATCGCGCCGCCCAGGGCTGCATCCTTCCACCGGATCACGCAGTCGGGGACGGTCTTGTAGACAGCCGAAAACGCCACGGTAAACACCAAAACACTGCTCACCATGGATCCGGCTGTAGCCAGCGGACCGAGGTACGAGAAGACGAATGCGACCCCGGCCGATACTCCGAGGGAGACCACGAGCAGGAACCCAAGGGCGGCGAGCATTCCGATGGAAATCACCCGCGTGCGAAGGAAGTTTCGCAGGCCTGAGCCCGGCTTGGGCTCGACCTCCCAGATGCGGTTGAGCGTCTGTCGAAGCTGAGCGAAGACGCCGGTGGCCGAGAAAAACAGGGTCGCGACGCCGACGAAGGCTGACAGCGAGCCCAAGGAGGGCTGGGTCTCGGCGCTGCTGATGACGGCGTCCGCGGTCGCGCGCGCCTGCGCGCCCATGAGCTTGTCAAGTTGATCGAGCAACGCGGTCTGGGCGTCGTCGCCGATCGTGGACGCAACCCACACCAACAGGACCAACAGCGGTGCGAAAGACAGAGCAGAGTAGAAGGCGAGCGCGGCGGCTCTGGTGAGGGCTTCGTCCTCGGTGAAGTCCACCGCGGCCAGTTTCACAAGTTTGAAGACGCGCGCGAGCATCCCCTAGATTCGTTTTCGCGGATCAAGCAGAGCGCCACGAACAGCTGCCCAGCGCGATGCAGACCGACGGCGTTTCGCGAGGCGCAGGAGCGAGAAGCCGCAGGCCGCTGCGCCGGCGACAAGCATCACCCAGCTCACGCGCCGGATTCGTTCCTTGGCCTCGTCTCGAGTCTCTTCGACTCTGGCCTGGAGTTGATCGAGGCGTGCGTCGAGTTGATTTCGACACGCGTGAACTTCGTGCTCTAGTTGGTCCGTTGTTTCAGCCATTCGACGTTCTCCTTGGTGGTTTCGAGCGCTTGCTCCGGTAGTGGCTCTACGGTCCGTGCGCGCTGCACGAGCCGGCGTCCGACGACGCCGGTGAACGCAGCGAGCAGGAGACCGGCCGAGAGGTAGGCCGCCCACTCGGGGAGGACGACGGAAAGGCTCAGCGCAAATGCGTGGGTCATCAGCAGGAGCGTGGCGACCCCTAACACAGCGCATACGGACGCGAGGACGAGGACGCGCTTGAGGTCGTCGGCGGCCTCGCGAATCTCCGCTTTTGCCAGCTGCAGCTCGGCGCGAACGAGGGAGGAGAGGTCCGAGACGGTTGCGCCGATCAGCTCGGCTGTGCTCGGCGGCTCGGCGACGACGACGGGAGCGCTGTCTGCTCGGCGCTCGACCTCGCGAGGCTCGGCACGGACTGCATCAGTGTTGATCGGGATGGCCACAACCCGAGAGACAAGCACAGACCATGCCACCACCAGAACCTATCGCGGCTGGCTGGCCGAGAGAGTTTGGGCTGTGCGGGGGCGCTCAGGAGTTCAGAGTCGGTGCACCGGAAACGCCCTCCGCGCCTCCGATGCCCACGCCGGCTCGGGACAACTCCCGACGAGGCAGGCGACGCATCAGGCTTTGGCAACACTGAGCGCCGAGGTCGACTTGAAGACGCCCTCGGCAACCTCGGCCCGATCGCTTCCACTGACGGCGATCGAGACGACGACGTTGCCGTTCTT
>CAYGTG010000215.1:0-9930 GCA_964352485.1 uncultured Nannocystaceae bacterium
ACACGGGGCCTCGGGGTGATCGTGTTCACCGGGTACACCTTGAAGCAGGCCCAAGAGCTTCCTGCTTTCGACGAGCTCTGGGCCGGAGTGGATACCCTCATCGACGGCCGTTTCGATGCACGCCAACCGGAGCTGCGCCGTCGTTTCATCGGGTCGGCGAATCAGCGCCTCCATCATCGGACCCCGCGCTACGCAGCTTCAGAACTCTGGCAGGGGCCGCAGCGAATCGAGGTCCGTGTGGACCGCGACGGTCACGTCGAGGTCCACGGTCTGCCGCGGTCCGTTTCCCGTCTCACCCGGGCGCTCTCCTCGCGCTGAGTCGGTACCGACCGGCTCGCACCAAGCCCCCCCACTTCCCCGCGGCGCTGAGCCCTCCTGGACCGCAGTGCGGGGAACCACTCGGAACGCCGCAGCCTAGCAGCCCGTGGTGAAACCCGACACGACGTCTCACTCGTCTTTTTCGCGATCCGCCGCGCCGGGTTTCTCAACAGGCTGCTAGACAAGGGCGTTCTCGCGCCGGTGCGTATGCCGCCTGGCCAGTTCCGTAGCCGGGCATCGAGACCAACTGGCTACCCGACTCGCCACGGCGGCGGGAGCGCACACATGGAAGAGCCTGAAGTCAAAGGACCCACATGTAAGGCACGCAGCTTGCGTAGAGGTCTGAGGCGTTCACCCCGTTCCCAGGAGGCTCACAGATGCAAGCGTCATTCAACGTCGGAGACAAGGCTGTTTACCCCGCTCGCGGAGTCGCCGAGGTCGTCGGCATGGAAAGCAAGACGATCGGCGAGCACGCCATCGACTGCTACCACCTCCAGGTCTGCGGCAGCGGCCTGAAGATCATCGTCCCCGTTCACAAGGCCCGAGAGAACGGAATGCGCCCGGTCGCCGACCGGGGCGCGTTGGACCAGCTGTACTCGCTGCTGCAGAACCACGACGTGCCTGCCGATCGGCAGACATGGAACCGCCGCTACCGTGCGTTCATGGAGAAGATCCGCACCGGTTCCTTGTTCGAGGTCGGCGAGGTCTATCGCGACCTGGCGCTGCTTCGCCTGAGCAAGAACCTCAGCCACGGCGAGCGGCAGATGCTCTACACGGCCAAGGAGCTGCTGGTGAAGGAAGTCGCCTGCGTGCAGGGCAAGAGCGAGGACGAGGTCGAGTCCGAGCTCGAGTCTTTCTTCCGGAACTAGTTTATGGGAGGGCCGCGCCGGCCCTCCCCCGCTCGCGACAAGTCGCGAAGTGCGGGACCCCCTCCTTCGCGGTCGCCCTCTCGGGCTCGCGGTCTCCCCCCGCTCGCGACAAGTCGCGAATGCGGGGCCCCCTTCTTCGCGGTCGCCCTCTCGGGCTCGAAGACGTCGACGGGCGCGCGCTGTGTGCGCTCTTCTGGGCGTCGGTCAAGTCCGTCATTGACCCCCTGCCCCGATCCCGGCTACTCAAGCCGACCGTGGCCGTCGACTCCAGCCAGCAGCTCGCCATCACGATCTCCACCGACCCTTGGGGCGAAGTCGAGGTCGATGCGTTCGTGTGCCCGACCAACTCCGAAGGCAGGATGACGCACTATCCCGCGTCCAAGGTTCGCGACCTCGCCGGACCCCAGGTCGAGGCGCAGGTCCGCGCGCACACGCCGCTCGCCGTGGGCGCGGCGCTCGTGACCCCGGGCGGCGCCATGAAGGCCCGTCACATCATTCACGTGCCCAACACCGACAAGCCGGGCGGGAAGGTCCAGGTCGAGGACGTCTTGCGCGCCACCGCGGCCGTGATCATCGCGGCCGACGCGAAGGGGTTTTCTTCGTTGGCGATTCCCCTGATGGGAGCCTTTGAGCGCGGGATCCCGGCCGAGGAGGCGGCGCGAGCCATTCACAGCGAACTGCGTTCCTACAAGGGTGGGCGGGCGCTATCGGTGCTGCTGATGGCCAAGGACGCCGACGAGGTCGAAGTCTTCGAGCTCGCCATTGAGGGCAACGGCTGAAAACGTCGAAAAAGGGGCCTGTAGGGTCCAAGACGCTCGCGCAACGCTATGCTAAGACCGGCCCGGACACGGGCTACAAACCCGTGGGTTCGCTTCGATGGCTGAGTCGTACCTGCCAGCGCTATTTTTTGTGCTCTTTGCCCTCGGTTTCGCGGGGGCCAACCTCGGCATCGCGATGGTGCTCGGGCCCAAGCGGACCTCGGCGATCAAGGACGAGCCCTTTGAGTGCGGCAGCGAACCCATCGGAAGTCCCAGGGTCAAGTTCAGCGTCAAATTCTACCAGGTCGCGATCCTCTTCCTGGTGTTCGACATCGAGGTCGCGTTCCTCTACCCGTGGGCCTCACTGTTCCGCGAGCTATCCTGCGAGGGCACCCTCAATGCGGCCGGCGCCTGCGTGGGCACCCCCACCCTGTTCGGGCTGGTGGAGATGTTCATTTTCCTCGGTATCCTGACGCTTGGCCTCGGCTACGTGTGGCGCAAGCGGGCGCTCGACTGGGCCTGAGCGTGCCGTCCCCCCGACTGAGCACCGGCTGAAGCAAGGACCGACCCCATGGCAGACCATCCCGGATACGTCCCGACCAAGCTTCAAGACGCCATTAACTGGGCGCAGAAGTACTCGCTGTTCACCTATCCGTTCGCCACAGCCTGCTGCGCCATGGAGTTCATGGCGACGATGGCGGGCAAATACGACATCGCGCGATTCGGGGCCGAGTTCCCCCGCTTCTCCCCGCGCCAGGCCGACCTGCTGCTGATCGTCGGCACGGTCACCGAGCGCCAAGGGCCGATCTTGCGCCGGATCTACGACCAGATGGCCGACCCCAAGTGGGTCATGGCCTTCGGCGTCTGTGCGAGCACCGGCGGCTTCTATCAAAACTACACCGTCATGCCCGGCGCGGACCAGGTCATCCCCGTCGACGTCTACGTCCCCGGCTGCCCTCCACGACCCGAGCAGGTCCTCGATGGGCTCATGACGCTGCAGCGCAGAATTCAGGATCACCGCGGGCACAGCCAGCGCGAGATCGGCAACACCGCCTCATTCACTCCACAGGACCGCCGGCGCCTTCCCATCGTCCCCGACGGCACGAGCATGACCCTCGACAAAGACGAACGCATGCCCAAGGACGGCCGCGTTCTGTAGGCGGACGCCCCGCGACCGCCCTGCGACTGCCCTGCGACTGACTGGAAGGTACCGATGGCCGAATCCGTCCTCACCGCCCTCACCGAGCGCTTCGGCGACGCAATTCTCGAGACCGGCACCTACGTTGGCGACGAGATTGCCATCGTCGCTCGCGAGCGACTCGTCGAGGTCCTCACCTTCTTGCGCGACGACCCGCAGATGGCCTTCGCCATGCTCACCGACCTCACCGTCGTCGACTACCTCAGCCAGACGCCGCGATTCGAGGTTGTCTACCAGCTGTACAGCTTGACCCACAAACACCGTGTACGACTCAAGGTGCACGTCGACGAAGCCCCCGAGCAGTGCTGGGTCCCCACCGCGACCGGGCTTTGGCATGCCGCCAACTGGGCCGAGCGAGAAGCCTGGGACCTGTACGGCGTTCGCTTCGAGGGTCATCCCGACCTGCGCCGCATCTTGATGTACGACGAGTTCGTCGGACACCCGCTGCGCAAAGACTACCCACAGAACGCCAGGCAGCCGCTGCTGAGGCGCCCCGACGCCACGCCCACCGACGACCAGACCACCCGGCTGCTCGAAGGCAGCCACGACCGCCGAACTTCCGGCTGAGCTTCACGATGGTTGCTACTTTCCATTCGGACGCCACGGTCTCTGGCCACAAGGACGTCACGGTCCCCGGCGCCGCACCGGTCGCCCGCTCGTTGGCCGAAACCTTCGACGCCTCGGGGCGACAAGCGGGCGAGAACCGCCTGTCGCCTTCGATGGAAGCTTTCGCCGAACAAGCCAGACGCCTTCCCACCGACGAGGTCATCATCAACATGGGCCCCTCGCACCCGGCGATGCACGGCACCGTTCGGGTGGTGCTGCGCATCGATGGCGAGACGATCAAGGACGCCGACGTTCAGATCGGGTACCTGCACCGCGGTTTCGAAAAAGAGTCCGAGAACGCGACGTACACCCAGATTTTCCCCTACGTCGACCGGCTCAACTACGTCTCGCCGATGCTCAACAACGTGGGCTATGCGATGGCCGTCGAAAAGCTGCTGCGGATCACCGAGCGCATCCCCGAGCGGGCCGAGTACATCCGGGTCATCGCCGGCGAGCTCGCGCGCGTCTGCGACCACCTCACCTGCATCGTGGCCAGCTTGGCCGAGCTCGGTGGTTTCACCGCGTTCTTCTACGGCATCCGAGCCCGGGAGCACTTCTGGGAGCTGCTCGAGGATATCTCGGGCGCTCGCATGACGCACAGCTACTGCCGCATCGGCGGCGTGGCGTGGGACCTCACCGAAGACTTTATCCCCAAGTGCCGGGAGAAGATCACCAAGGTCCGCAAGCTGGTCGGCGACACACGCACCCTGGTGGAGCGCAACCGGATCTTTCTCGACCGCATGGAGGGCGTCGGCGCCATCTCGGGCGAAGACGCGATCAGCTACGGCATCACCGGCCCGGTGCTGCGTGCCAGCGGAGTCGACTACGACGTCCGCAAGGACAAGCCGTACTCGGTCTACGACCACTTCGACTTCGCGATTCCCATCGCCGATGGCGGAGACAACCTCGCGCGCTACCTCGTGCGCATCGAGGAGATGGAGCAGAGCATGCAGATCGTCGAGCAGGCGCTGGTCCAGATCCCGCCCGGTGCGGTGATCATCGACGATCCTGCGATCGCCCTGCCCGCCAAGCGGGAGGTCTACAACTCGATCGAGGGCATGATCGCCCACTTCAAGCACATCATGGACGGTCTGAGGGTGCCGCCCGGCGAGGCCTACAGCTTCACGGAGGCCGGCAACGGCGAACTCGGTTTCTATATCGTCTCCGACGGCACCGGACGCCCGTTCAAGTGCCGCTGTCGACCGCCATCTTTCTACACCACCGCTGCGCTTCGTCAGCTCATCATCGGAGCCAACCTGGCCGACGTCGTACCGATCTTCGGCGGCATCAACATGATCGGAGGCGAGTGCGACCGCTGATGCGGCGCACTCCCTCGTCTGGGCATTCGCATGGCTGACTCAACTCCACCGCCCAAGTCTCCGCCGAACACCGTGCCGCAGCGCTCGCGAAGCTCCGCCACGATTCCACCGCTTTCCCCGGAGCCGCCGCCACCGATGTCGGCGCCGAGCATGGGGCCCACCCCGGTCTCCATGGGTCCCGACCTGTCCCCCGTCGACACCGTGGGCCCCGTCTCTCCGAACCTTTCGGCGGCGCCGGTCGAGGGCGAGGAAACCGTCACGCTGTCGATCGACGGCGCTCCGGTCACCGTTCGCAAGGGCACCAATGTCCTGGAAGCCGCCAAGCTGGCCGGTGAAGACATCTGCCACTTTTGCTATCACCAAGGTCTGTCGATCGCCGCCAGCTGCCGTCAGTGCCTGGTCGAGATCGATGGCATGGGGAAGCTCCAGCCATCGTGTCAGGTGTCCGTGCGTGAGGAGATGGTCGTCCACACCAAGAACGAGCGAGTGACCCAGGCGCGCCACGACCTGCTCGAGTTCACGCTCAAAAACCACCCGATCGACTGCCCCATCTGCGACAAGGCCGGCGAGTGCACGCTGCAGCGGCACTACATGGACCACGACCACGCGCTGACCCGCGTCGACGTGCCCAAGATTCGCAAACCCAAGCACAAGGACATCGGGCGGGAAATCGTCCTGGACGCCGAACGATGCATCCTGTGCTCGCGGTGCGTGCGGTTCTGCGAAGAACTCCCCGAGACGGGCGAGCTCACGATGCTCCGCCGCGGTGACCGAGAGATTCTCGACATCTCCGAAGGGCACCGTCTGGACAACGCGTACTCGATCAACGTGGTCGACATCTGCCCGGTGGGCGCGCTCACCTCGAAGGACTTCCGGTTCTCGATCCGCGCTTGGGAACTGGCGAGCACCGACACCACATGTCCTGGGTGCGCGACCGGGTGCTCGGTCGAACTTCACACAAAGCACGAGCAGGCCTACCGGGTCGTTCCGCGCTTCGATGCGGACGTCAACGGCCACTGGATGTGCGACGAGGGCCGCTACACGTACAAGGAACTCGAGCCCGAGGCCCGGACTCGGGTCGCGACAATCGACGGCACCGCGCTGCCGTTGAACCAGGCGATCGAGGCCACGGCGAAGCGTCTTCACGGAAAGAACACCGCCGTCGTATTCAGCAGCACCGCGACGAACGAGGCCAACCTCGCCCTCGCCGCGCTGGCCGAGTACCTCGACGCCGACCGCTTCGTCCTGGGCCGGCCACCGGGCAAAGCCGACGCCCTGCTGCGCGATGCCGACAAAAACCCCAACACCCGGGGCGCCCACAGGGCTGCCGGCGATGAGGTTCGGCACGAGGCCGAACTCTCTTTGCAGCTGGCCGGGCGCGCCTACGAGGCCGTTGTCTTCCTCGATGACGAGGGAGAAGTCTCCCAAGTCGTCCGCTCCAGCCTGTCCGCCCTGACCTCGGTGATCCTCTCGGACCGCAAGAACCTGCTTTCGGACGCGTGCAACATCCGTCTGCCCGCGGCGAGTTGGGCCGAGATCCTTGGAAGCTACACCAACCGCCAGGGGTCCCTGCGTATCATTCGCCCCGCCTGGCGACCGCAGGGCGACCGCCGAGGCCGCGCCGACCTGGTCCGAGAGCTCCTGCTGGCCCTCGGTGGCAAGGACATCGGCACCGGCCGCGAGCAATCACGAGCCGTGGCCGAGGCGCAAAAGCACGCCCAAGGTGGGGCGGAGTTCGCCGCGCTGCTGCAAGACCCCACACCGTCTCGACCGCGCCTGCTTCGGTTTGGAAACTCCCGCGGATGAGCTCAGGAGCCTGCATGTTCACCACTCTCCTCGCGAACCTCCGGCGTGCATTCGGAACATGGACAGCACTGCTGCTTCCTTCCCTCCTGACCCTATCCGCGTGCGCACCCGACCCCGCTGCCGCGGCTGAGGTTCGAGTGCAGGTGGAGCCGGGGGAACTGGTGTTCCACCCCGAGACGGCGCCTGTCCGGGTCACGCTCCTCAACGAAGGCCAGCGCCCGGTGCCCGTGCAGGGCTTCGGCATTTCCGGAAACGACTGGGCGAGCTTCTCCATCGTCGAGCCGCTCAACCCCCGCATGCTCCTTCCCGGCCGCGCGATGAGCTTCACGATCGCCGCGGACGCCCCCACCTTCAAAGGCACCGAGGTGCCCAGCGTGGTCCAGTCCGAGAGCGAGAGCGAAGACTTCGACCCCGAAGCCTACCGCGAAGGCCAGGCCGTGCTCGAGTTCAACGTGGCCGGTGAAGACCGCACCGTGCCCCTTCGCTTCGAAGACCCCTCGTGGATCGTCACGACGCTCCTGCCTGGGGTTCTCAAGGTGATGCTTCTGGTCATGGGCTTCGTGATGCCGCTGGCGTCCCTGCTGCTGTGGCAGGAGCGCAAGCAGAGCGCGATGATGCAGGACCGGGTCGGGCCCAACATGGCGAGAATCACCCTCGGCGGGGTCACGATTCGCTTGTGGGGCCTGCTTCACATTGCGACCGATGGGCTGAAGATGTTCTTCAAGGAAGACTTCATCCCCCGGCGGGCCCACCGGGCTCTGTACACCCTGGCCCCGGTGATGGCGCTCATGCCCGCGCTCGTCGTCTTTGCCATCGTGCCCTTTGGTGACGCGCTCTGCTACGAGCACCTCTTTGACGTGGTGCGCCAAGCCGACGTCGACCAATGTGCCGCGGGTCGGGGCGGGACTCCGCTGCAGGTCGCCCACATCGACATCGGCTTGCTGTTCTACTTCGCCATCGCCTCGCTGGCGACGTGGGGTGCGACCTTGGCCGGATGGGCCAGCTACAACAAGTGGGCGATCCTCGGCGCGCTGCGTGCCTCGGCGCAGATGGTCTCGTACGAGGTCGCCATCGGGCTGACCATCGTCGGTGCCCTCCTCGTCTACGGCACGCTCGAGCCCCATGCGCTGGTGCACGCGCAGCTGCAGAGTTCCTGGGGCATTCTCCTTCAGCCAGTCGCGTTCATCCTGTTCTTCACCGCAGCCATTGCGGAGACCAAGCGCGCACCGTTTGACCTTCCCGAGGGCGAGTCCGAGATTCTCGGCTACTTCGTCGAGTACTCCGGGATGCGCTTTGGGTTGTTCTTTCTCGCCGAGTTCATCGAGGTCGTCTTCGTCTCGGCGTTGGTCACCACGCTGTTCCTCGGAGGCTGGGCCCTCCCGCTGGACATGTTCGGAGCATCGGGCTTCGCCGCCCCCTGGGTCGCTCAGCTGTTCTTCACCGTGGCCGGAGTCGCCATCGCTGCGACCGGCATCGCAGTTTGGCGCGCGTCCAAACACGCCCAGTTCGTCGGCGCGACCATGTTGGCCGTCGGCACGCTGCACGTGTGCGTCGCGATCTACTCCGTGTTCACCGGCTGGGGTACCGAGCTTCCCCACGTGATGGTCGTTGCGGTCGGCATGCTGACGTGGGGCATCAAGGTGTACGCGCTGTGCTGGCTGCAGCTGCTCATCCGCTGGACCCTGCCGCGCTTTCGCTACGACCAACTGATGAGCCTGGGCTGGAAAGGCCTGCTGCCGCTGTCGCTGGCCAACATCGCAGTGACCGCCATCGTCGTCTACGCCCTGTCCGCAGCGGGGACCATCACGCCTGCGGCCGCCCCCGGCGAAGACCCCATCCAAACCAGCAACGATCCCGAACCCGCGCCATGACCATCACCGTCAAGAAAGTCTCCCTGCAGCGAACCGCAGCCGACCAGATCTTCCTGCCGGCAATCCTTCGAGGCCTGGTCACCACCGCGCGCCACTTCTTCAAGAACACCTTGAGCAAAGGGATGGGCGACGTCGACACCATCCGCTATGGCGAGCCGGACGTGCATGTGGAGGACTACTACCCGGAGCGCTTTCGCGGAGTGCACCGCCTCATGCATCGCGACGACGGTTCCGTACGCTGCGTGGCGTGCATGTGCTGCTCGACCGTGTGCCCGGCGCGGTGCATCTACATTCACGCCGAGGACCGGGGCGGAAACGAAGAAAAGGCCCCCAAGTCCTTCGTCATCGACGAGCTCAAGTGCGTGGTCTGTGGCTTCTGCGTCGAAGCTTGTCCCTGCGATGCCATCCGCATGGACACCAAACGACACATGCACCCTACCGAGACCCGGGCCGACGCGGTCCTGGGCAAGGTCGAGTTAATGAAGCAAGGCACCGCAAGCGTCGCGCAGCAAGGCGGCGTCGGGGCCGACTATCGAAGCACGGACCCGAAGGCGGACCCGCGTTTCGAGCACGACCGGCGATGAGCCTCACCATGCTTGCAAACCATCGGTCAAGCCGCCGGGTGCCGGCTCGACCATTCGCGATAGGACCCGATTCTGTCGAGCGCAGGCGGCTTTTCATGCTACGATGATCATCGGTGGGCGGGGGTTCGTGCCTTCGTGTTCTGCCTACTTTTTTCATCCCAGGGAGCCGTCTCTGTTCGTAGGTGTGCAGGCCCGTCCGGCGGGAAGCCCGAAGCGATTATCGTGGCACCCACCTGCAAAGGTAGGGGGTTGAACTAAAAAAGGCCGACCCCAGTCCACCGCTCTTTTCGGGCGCCGAAAGGTTTGCCCCCTCGCATCGAGGTCCTCCCCGCGGGGACTGTCAACGCCAAGCCACGACTGCCGTGGGAATGGTCCGGACTGCGGACGCAGACCCCACCGAGCGTCCAGTATGGGTCCGTTCCCGACCCCCCGTGGAATGGAGACCGCCGCAGGGGTTGCGCGAGGCGGTTGGCCGCCGAATACGGAAAGCTTGGACGTCCCAAGCCGCATCCTCGAGGCCCTGCTCAAGTCGGCAGCAAAGGCTCGCCCGCGCCGCGCCCTCGACCTCACGCGGCAGGGCTTCGTGGCCCAGACATTGGCC
>CAYGTG010000216.1:0-9064 GCA_964352485.1 uncultured Nannocystaceae bacterium
GGCCAAGACGCTCAAGCACCCGATTCTGAGTCGTCTGTCGGCCGCCTACGCCGCCTTCGTCACGCTCACGCTCAAAGTCCCGCGGCTCACGCTGCTGATGGGGCTCGCGGTCGCGGGCTCGGCCTACATCCCGCTGTCGCAGATGGAGCTCGAGCTCGGGGACGCAGAGTTCGAGTCCGACAACCTTCCCATCCGGCTGCAGTTCGCAGGCAGCAAGGGCTACGAGCAGATCGAGGGCCACGTGAAGGTGCTCGAGGACGCGATCCTCGCGCAAAAGGACGAGCTCGGCATCGAAGCCATCTCCTGCAGTTTCTCGGACCACTGGGGCAACTGCCGGGTCTATCCGTCGGCCACGTTTCAAAGCGAGACCGAGACCAACGCGTTCAAGGCCAAGCTCAGCCGCGCGCTGCCGCCCCAGGTCGGGGTCACGTACCGCGTGGCCGAGCGCGACTTCGACTGGCGCCGGAACCGGGACAAACACGTCGTCGAGTTCGCGCTCAAGGGCGAAGACATGGGCGCCCTCATCGCGCTGAGCGAAGACGTCGCAGACCACCTTTCGCAGCGGCTCCCCAAGGGGGACCGAGCGCGTCCGGACGACGGCGGGTTCGACACCATCATCACGCCGTTCGACGAAGGGGCTCGCGAGCTTCACGTGCAGCTTCGCGACGATCGCCTGCGCCGGGTCGGGCTGACTCCGGCCGAGGTCGCAGAACGGGTCTCGCTGGCGTTTCAGGGCCTACCTCTGGGCACGACCCGGGGTGAACGCGGCGACCTCGAGCTCCGCCTGAGCGCCGACATTCCGGAAGAAGGTGGCGCCGGCGTGGCCATGCTCCGCGACCTCAAGCTGCAGACCTCGACCGGAGACGAGATCACGCTGTCCTCGATCGCCGACATCGACATCGCCCGCCGCCCCTACTGGATTCAACGCGTCGATCGACAGACCGAGGCCACGGTCAAGGTGCGGTTCATGCAGGCCGACCAGGAGCAGAACTTCAAGGCGATTTCGGCCGCGCTCGAGGACTACCAGTTTCCGCCGGGCTACAGCTGGGGCCGCGGCACGTCATGGCGAGCGGAGCAGGAGGTCGGCAACGAGATGCTGATCAACCTCGGGCTTTGCCTTCTGCTGGTGTACGCCGTGATGGCCTCGCTGTTCGAGAGCTACCTGCAGCCGCTGGGCATTCTGCTCACCTGCCTGCTGGGCTGCTTCGGCGCGCCCTGGGCCCTTTGGCTCACCGACACCACGCTCGACACCACCGCCATCGTCGGCTTCTTCATCTTGATCGGCGTGGTCGTGAACAACGGCATCATGCTCGTGGACCGCGTCACTGCGCTGCGCGCGAGGGGGATGCCGCGAGACCAAGCTCTGCGGGCAGCGGGCCAAGACCGGCTTCGTCCAATTCTGATGACGATGACCACCAGCGTGTTGGGCCTGGTGCCCATGCTGATCCACCACCCCACCTTGGCGGGTGTCTACTATCACGCCATTGCGGTGGTCATCGCCGGTGGCCTGCTGACCAGCACGGCGATGACCCTGGTCTTCTTGCCGGCGTCGTATACACTTCTCGAAGGCTTCTCGGCGTCCGCCCGTGCGGCCTGGAGACACGCCTTCGGGAAGCGCTTATGACCGAACTCACCGAAGTCCGCATCGACAAGTGGCTCTGGGCCGCGCGCTGCTTCAAGACCCGCTCGATGGCGGGAAAGGCCTGCGCGGGCGGGCACGTGAAGATCGACGGCAACTCGGCCAAGGCGTCCAAGACCGTCCGCGTGGGGGCCAACGTCGAGGTGCAAACGCCCGGGGGCCTGCGCATCCTGGAGATTGCTGCCCTCGGAGAACGCCGCGGGCCGGCCTCCGAAGCGCAGAAGCTGTACGTAGACCACACACCCCCTCCGCCTCCGCGCGAACTTGTCGACCCGATGGTGTACCGGGACCGTGGCGCGGGGCGTCCGAGCAAGCGCGACCTTCGCGACCTTCGCAAGATTCGCGGCTACTGACGGGACCATCCGATACACTTCGGGTGGAGTGTGCGTGGGGACGAGGTTCGAGGCGCTCGCAGGTCTGGCTCCTCCCGACCTACGCCGGGGGGCTGCCTGACGCGGTCACTGCGGGCGGTTTGGAAGATCTCCAGGAGGAGTAATCCCAGGCCCCCGGGCCGAAAAACTGACATTCCACCCTGGGCCTCGTGGACACATGTCCTGGTTCGACCATGGTTGGGGTTTTCCATCCAAGGTTGCGGCAACCGACATGGACGCGCTGCGTCGTATCGGTGAAAGTCCCGCTATGGCCGCAACACGAGAGAGCCACCGTCTGCACTACGGCCTCGTTCTTCTCCTCTCCCTCGCCCCCCTCGCTGCAGGATGCGACAAGCTGACCGGCGGGGAAGAAGAGACGAAGGAGGCTGACAAGTCCGAAGAAGAGGACAAGGAAGCCAAGGAGAAGGAAGAGGAAGAGTCCAAGAAGAACGAAGAGGATGAGGTCGCCGCCAAGGCGAAAGCTGAAGCTGAAGCCAAGGCCGCCGAAGAAGCCAAGGCACAGGCCGAACTCGAAGCCAAAGAGGCCAAGCTGGCCGAGATCACGAAGGTCGAGGAAGTCGACGAAAGCCACATGCCCGTTCTTCTCTCGGACATCGAGGTCAAGTCGCAGGGCAACTCGTTCAGCCCCGCCTCCCTGGAGATCAAGGCCAAGGGCAAGCTTCAAAAGGTCATCGACTCCGGCACCTATATTCGCGCCAAGGGCACGTGTAAGGACGGAGACGCATTCGTCTCGGACATCGGCTACATCAACACCGACTACAGCAAGCAACTTCAGGCCTACAAAGAAGGCGAAGAAGCAGAGCTCAAGGGCTCCATCTTCACCCAGGGCCTCAGCAAGCCCATGTCGCCCTGCCAGTTCGACTTCCGCATCTCCGGCGGCGGTTCGAGCACCACGGCGATCGAGCTGCGTCACGCTTGCTACGACGGCACCAAGACCACCGAGGGCAAGTGCGATCCTGAGATTGTCGCCACCCCGATGTCGGGTAGTGACAAGCCTCTCGAGGTCACCGCGCTCGCGGTGGAGAAGCACTCCGGGTTCGGAGGCACCAACTCGTTCAAGGTCCCCTATCGCGTGCTCGTCCACGAGCCCCAGGGCAACCAAGACCGCATCACCCTCAAGGCAGCCTGCGACGTCGGCGAGACCAAGTTCGTCGACCTACAACAAGCCAACTTGATGGCCGCGCCGTTCAAGTTCGAGTCCGGGGAGACCGTCGCTCGAGAGGCTCGGTTGTTCTTCAACCCCGCCTTCGGGTTCGCGGATGCTCCCAGCAAGTGCGACATGAAAGTGTCGGTATGGAAGCAAAAGGCCGGCAGCTTCGGAGAGTACGAAGAGACGGTGCTCAACGAAGTCTGCTACGACGGCGACAAGACGTCCGATGGACGCTGCGACCCCGACGCTCCGGCGGCTGAAGATCCGGCTCCCATCGACGAGGAGTCCTTGGAAGTTGCGAACGTCTCGATCAAGGCCGAGGAGCCCTATGGTGGCAAGGGAGACAAGTTCCACGTCAAGCTCGTGGCCGATGTCCAAGCCCTCAAAACCGTCGACCAAAAGTCGGGGGTCAAGGCCAAGGTCACCTGCACCGTCGGCAAGACGGAGCGGGTCGAGACCGCGTACCTGTTCGGAACCGACCTGTACTACCTTGAGCCTGGCGAGACCACGCGGCTGACGGGCTCGGTCTTCCTCTCGGAGACACTCCCCGAGTCGCCCAAGAAGTGCTCCGTCACCTTCAACGGTGGCCCGCGCTTCTCGAGCAACGACGAGGAGATGACCGGTCTGGGCAGCTACTGCCTCAAGAAGGACACGGTCAAGGACGGCGACTGCAACGGCAAAGACAAGCCCAAGAACTCCGGGAAGGGTGAGGACGAGGCAAAGCCTGCCGACGACAAGAAGCCTGCCGACGACAAGAAGCCTGCCGACGACAAGAAGCCCGCCGACGACAAGAAGCCCGAAGGCGGCGATGAGGGCGGCGATGAGGGCGGCGCGGTGCCCAAGCCCACCCCCGATGCCGGCGGCAAGAAGAAGGGCAAGGGCAAGGGCAAGAAGGGCAAAGGCAAGAAGAAGGGCAAAGGCAAGGGCAAGAAAAAGAAGAAGGGCTGACCCCCTCCTCTCCCGGCTCCATCGAGAGCCGGGAGCCCCCCTCCTAGGCCGGCTGCGCTCGCGTAGCCGGCCTTCTTGCGTCCGGGCCTTCGGAGAGCTTGAGGCCCAGATTCGGGCAGGCCACCAAGGCGGGTGTCAGTCGAGCGGCGGCAGGTCGGGACGCGTCGTAGACTGCGCTCGCTCCGGTCGGCGCCCGCTCAGGTGGAACCGGGTCTGGGCGGGGACCGTCTGCGAGCCGTCGTGGACCGCGGCGCTGAGCAGGACCGGTGGCTGAACGACCCGCAGCCGCCTCGTTCCCATCCCGCACATCGACAGCCTCCGTTCTCCGGATGCGCGCGGGCTTGTCGTTGCCGATGCGGTCAGCGCGGCGCGGCTGTCCCGGCCGATCTGTAGCGTCAGCTCGAGACCTTCGATGGCCTCTGAGAGCGCACGTACCTGCTCAAGCACGCTCGGGCGCTGCCTCAGGTCGAGGACAAAGAGCCGGTGATGCGGACCCGCCACCGCACAGAACGCATCGATGACGGGCCGAGCGGCGTCCCGCGTGCGGGTGCGGCTCACCACCACCGCCACGACCGTGGGACGCCCATCCGCTGCCAAAGCGCCGCCCACTGTGTGGGGATCGAACGCATGAGAGACGACATCGACCCGCAGGCTCTGAAGCTCGAGCTGTGACCTCGCAAGTTCCACGACATCACGATCTGCGTCCGCACACAGCAGCAGGATGCGCTTCGCCTCGAGCGACGGCCTGGGCACATGGGGGGCGGAAACGATTCTGAGCGGCTCGCCCATGCGTGCCCATCGACCAACACCCCGACAGCTTGAGACGTCGACTCAGCGAAGACGAATCTGCTGAGCCTCAATCACGGCCCGGTGCGGCTGGGAGCGGTGCGGACTCCCGCCCGACGGCGTCACGTGAACAACTTTGCCGCGGACGATGACTTCGTCGCCGGGGCAGATGCAGTGCACTTCCGTGCGGAGATTGAAGCCGTACTGGGCCTCGAGAGACTCGTGAATCGGCGCGACATCCTCCCCGGGCTGGGGACGAATCAGCACCGAGCGCCCGAACGCCTCGAGGATGAACTCCACGGCTTGGGCCGCGGCGACTTGAAACGCCCGATCTCCGACGACCGCCGCACCGTCCACGCCGGCCGTCGTGCTGGGCGGCCACGCGCGGTAGTCGAGAGCGACGCACCGGGTCCCTCCCACGGGGTCGACGATCACCTCGAGCGCCCGGACGACGCCCTCCAGCTCGAACACGCCCAACTCGAGTTGGTCCCAGTCCACAACGGTGGGGACCCTTCCGAGTAGTCGATCCAACCAGCGAGCCGTACGAGACATCCGAGTCACACGAGTTTCGAGGGGGGTTTGCGGCCAAAAGCGAAACGAGCCACAGCGAACGAGTGTCGCTGTGGCTCGAAGCCGCCAAGCGTCCGGGTCGCTACGGGGTCTTGACGTAGACCTTGCCCGAAGAGGGCGCGTAGGTGACCGACCACCCGGCCATCAGCCGTGTGTTGACGTAGCCGCCCATCTCGAACGCGGTGCCATCGAGATAGACCGCGAGGTTGGGGTCGGGCCGAGCGTTGAGCAACACCAGCCCCCCCATGCCGCCAAGCTCCTTTTCGCCGATGCCAAACTCGTTGACGTAGACCATCTTCAACCCGTTGGCTTCATCCTCGGGGTTTTCGAGCTCGCGCGGGAGGTGACCACTCTTGAGGTAGTGCTTACGGGTGACGGCGACGCCCGAGCCGTAGGTGCCGCCGAAGTAGACGTAGAAGCTGTGCTCCGCACCATCGATGGTGACCGGAACGACCGGAGCGCTCTGCACGTGCATGCTGACGAGCAGGAATGGAAGCTCGACCGAGCCCTCGGGGGGGGCCGAGGGGGCTTCTTTGGTGATCGTCAGCGAGTTGCCGGGGAAGTCGAACGTGAACGACCCCATCGCCTGCATGGCCTGGCGTCCGAGAATCATGCCGGGCTTCTCGCCCAGCGCGGGCTCGTAGGGGTCGAGCGGCCGCACGATCGCGGGCACGTTCTTCATGGTGAGCTCGCCGAACTTTACCTCCGGCACGAGCACGATGTCGGTCTCGGCCTCTTGACCCAGCGGGGTCATCTTGCCGACCGACTTCAGCCCGAGCGTGGCCACCATCTCCGCATCGATGATGGTCTCTTCGACGCTCTCGAAGAAGATGACCCGGGAGAAGTTCCCGCCGATGATCCCGCTGGTGTACTTGACCCCGATGTCGTGGTTGATGCCCGCGTCCATCGATCCGCTCTCGCCGTCGATGACGAAGAACGGGCCCTTGCCTTCGAGCGGGCGAAGGAACGCGGCGTAGGCCTGCACCAGAGCGAGCTGCGGGTCGTCAGCGGGGAGGAACTTGAAGATTTCGTCGAGTTCCTTCACGCCCGCATCCGCGTCGACGAGCGTGTAGTAGCTCCACAACTTCGCCAGACGCGGAGCGATCTGCTCCTTGTCGTCTTCAACCAACACGTCGAGCAGCTCTACCGCCCGCGCGTGCGCGCCAGCGGCCTGAAGGTTGCGGCCCAGGCCGAGTACGCCACCGAAGTTCTTCGCGTCGAGCTCGACGGACTTCTCGTAGGCCGCCGTGGAGGCGACGAAGTCACCGGCGCGCCAGCTGGACGTGCCGAGAATCGCGTACGCGTCCGCGTTGTTGGCGTCCTTGTCGAGGGCCTCTTGGGCACGCTTCGAGGCCGAGACGTAGCGCCCCTTGGCGAGGTCTTCGTTGGCGAGGCGCAGCAGCTCGTTGGTGCGAGCCTTGGCGACGATGTCGTTCGCCGGGCTGTCCGAGGAGTCCGCCGCGGCACCGCCCGAATCGGGTGCATCGGTGCCTTTGGATTTCTTGCCGCACGCCGGGGCGGCGGCAAGGGTGAGCGCGAGGGCAGCGATGCCGAAGCGCGTGTCGGCCAGTCGAGTGGTCAGAGCGTGAAAACCGAGCATGGAACCTCTCCGAAAGTCTTGCGGATAGTGCGCAAGTGGCGGAACGTCGGCGGAGCATACCCGCGACCCACTGTCTGCAGCAACGGGGTGAAACGCTCCCCCTTACGGGGCCTCGTTGGCCAAGTCCGCCTCATCCGGGGGCTGTGGGACCCGCGCAAGCAAGGCCAGGCCCGGGAGAGCCATCAGACCCGCACCGGCGAGCTGGAGCGCATACATCACCGCTGAAAAGGTGCTCCCGGCGCTCTGCAGCGCCGCAGCGTCCAAATACAGCGGGAGCGCGAGCCCCGTGCCCATCTGAAAGGTCCCGAATTGCGCGGGTCCTCCGGGCAGCTGAATGCTGAGGCCGACGATGGCGATGATCGCAGCCGCCGCCGCTGCGTTGAGATGGATCCCACATGCCGCGAGCACCAGCCACAGCTGAGCCGCGGTGATCGCCCAGTAGAGGATCGACCAGGCCACGAACGGTCCGGCATGTTCGAGGGCGAGGACGCCGCGCATCGTGCCGGCCACCCGCTCGACGAGGCCACCGATCAGCGTTCGCGCCCGGGCGCCGAAGACACCGGCAACGGCCGAGGCGATTGAGACCGCGCGCTCCGGCATGCGGGCCGCGACCACGAGGACGACGAGCCCCAGCGCAAACACCCCCGACATGCTCATCCCCACCAGGCGCACATCCGCCAGGCTGCTCTCGAGCTGCACTTCGGACAGCGCCAGACCGCCGAACAACATGGCGACAATGATGAGGCCGTCCACCAACCGTTCCAGCGCGACGCCGCCGACGGCCTCCGGCAGTCCAAGGCCAGGCTGACGACCGCGCGCCAACAACATGGGCCGGGACAGCTCTCCGAGCTTGAGCGGCAGCACCAGGAGCACGAAGAACGAAAGGAACCCGCTGCCGTACAGCACCCGGCGACTCATCCGGGACCCTCCGTGACTCGCCACCAGAGGGTCGAACACATACTGCAATCGGAGCGCCCGGACGACCGCGTACGGCACATGCATTGCGGCAGCAGCGGCCAACAGGATCGGAGACTTGAGCGTAAAAGTCTCGGGCCACAGCTGCAGGCGGGTGGACGCCAGCCACAAGAACACAGCGGCACCCATCAGGGATATTCCCCACGCGACCCACGGCCGCCGCGCCCCCTGGCCTCCCACGACGCGAACCTAACACGTGCTACAAGGCGGGCCGTGAGCGCACTGCTGGACTGTGTCGAAGTTGGACCCAAAGACGCCACCGCCTCAGTCGTGTGGATGCACGGCCTGGGCGCCAGCGGACACGACTTCGAGCCGGTGGTCCCGGTGCTTGCGTGCCCACACGTTCGGTTCGTGTTCCCGCACGCGCCGCAATATCCGGTGACGATCAACGGCGGGTTCGTCATGCCCGCCTGGTACGACATCCTGACCTTGGACCACGTCGAAGGTCGAGAGAACGAGGAGCACATTCGGGCATCGGGTCAGAAGATCGAAGCGCTGCTCGAGCGAGAGCGGGCGCGGGGTGTCGCTTCGTCGCGAACCGTCATCGCCGGCTTCTCCCAGGGCGCTGCGATGTCGCTGTTCGTCGGGGCACGCCACGAGCACCCGCTGGCCGGCATCATGTCTCTCTCCGGCTACCACGTCCTGCGCTCCAAGTTCGCGGCCGAGCGCAACGAGGCGAACCGAGGCACCGAAGTGTTCTTTGGTCATGGCATCCATGACCCGATGGTCAACGTTGAGTGGGGACGGGACGCCAAGGCCGACTTCGACGCTTGGACCACCGCCAAGACCCACTGGCACGACTATCCGATCGAGCACCACGTGTGCCCCGAAGAGATCGAGGCCGTCGGCGCGTGGCTGCGCGGGCGCCTCCCGGCCGGCTGAGCTGCGGCTTCACGGCACCCGCGGGCGCTGATTTTGCGGCCACCGATCGGATCGGCCGCGGCATTCTCGTGCCACCTGCATGAAGAAGGACCCCGCGACGCCCTCGTCGGCAGCTGACCAAC
>CAYGTG010000216.1:9074-9923 GCA_964352485.1 uncultured Nannocystaceae bacterium
AAGCCATCCTCTCGGTGCGGGGTGCCACCAAGACCTACGAAATGGGTGACGTCAGCGTCCACGCCCTTCGCGGGACCGACGTCGACCTGTACCGGGGCGAGTTCGTGGTGTTGCTCGGTCCCTCCGGGAGCGGCAAGTCGACGCTCCTCAACCTCATGGGGGGCCTCGACACTCCGTCCAGCGGCGAGATCCGCTACCAGGGACAAGCCCTCGACGCTGCGGATGAAAAGCAGCTGACCGCGTATCGACGAAACCACGTCGGATTCGTTTTTCAGTTCTACAACCTCATCCCCTCCCTGACCGCGCTCGAGAACGTGGAGCTGGTCACCGAGATCGCTCCCGACCCCCTGAGCGCGAACGAGGCACTCGAACTCGTTGGCCTGGCCGATCGAATCGACCACTTCCCCTCGCAACTCTCCGGGGGCGAGCAGCTGCGGGTCGCGATCGCTCGCGCGGTCGCCAAGCGCCCCAAGATCCTGCTGTGTGACGAGCCGACCGGAGCCCTCGACATCACGACGGGCAAGGTCGTGCTCGAGGTCCTCGAACGCGTGAACACCGAGTTCGGCACGACAACGGCCGTCATCACCCACAATGCGGCGATCGGGGCGATGGCCCACCGGGTCATCGAAATGGCCGACGGCAGCATCGGCCGCATCACCGTGAACACGCATCGCGTCGCACCCGCGGACATCGAATGGTGACCTCGCTGCAGCGCTAGCTCTTCCGCGATCTGTGGAAGATGCGGGGCCAGGTCTTCGCGATTGGTGCGGTGGTTGCGTGCGGGATTGCGTCGTTCGTCGTGATGCTGAGCGTCCACGCGTCGCTGGTTTCGGCGGCCGCGTCCTACTA
>CAYGTG010000217.1:0-9916 GCA_964352485.1 uncultured Nannocystaceae bacterium
GTCCAAGGTCATGGGGGGCAAGGATCGGGTTCTTCAGCCCGACGGCAGCGCCGAGCTCCTGCGCGTGATCGGCATCATGAACGCCGACGGCACGATCTCCACCAAGTCCGCCAAGAAGTACAAGCAGGTCAATCACTTCGTCGAGCTGTGTCGGCCCGGCTGGGAACGACTCCTCGCCCACCGCAAGGCCACGGAAGCCGAGCCGCTGCGGATCGTGGACGTCGCCTGCGGAAACGGCTACCTGACCTTTGTCTTGGCCGAGGCGCTTCGGCTGGCGGAGATCCCCAGCACCCTGTGGGGGATCGACGTCCGCGAAGACGTGGTCGCCAACTGCCGTGAGCGCTCAGAGACGATGGGCTGGTCCAACACCAGGTTCACCGTGGGCCGGATCGCGGATGTCCAGCCGACCGAGCCCCCCGACATCGTCCTGGCCCTGCACGCCTGCGACACCGCGACCGATGAAGCGCTCGCGCTCGGCATTCGGTCCGGTGCGCCCGTGCTCCTGGTCGCGCCCTGCTGCCAACGCGAGCTCGCGGCCCAGCTCGAGAAGGCCGGCGACGGCGCGATCACAAAGCACGGCCTGCTGCGCCGCGAGTACGGCTCGGTGCTGACCGATGCCCTTCGCGTCGAAATGTTGACGGCGTGCGGCTACAAGGTCGACGTCGTCGAGTTCGTCGAGAGCACCCACTCGGCCAAGAACCTGCTTCTGCGAGCCCACCGCAGGCCGGGCGCCGACAAAGCCCTCACGCCCGAGGCTCTCGCGCAGCTTCAGGCCCGCTGTCTCGCGCTCGGGGTCCGACCGACGCTGCTAAAGCTGCTCGAGAATCCGCCATTGGCGTGACCCGCTCGCGCCGGATCATGGCAACCTTGCTACTGTGAGAGCTTGCGGGTTCATGGCTGGTTTGGTGTTGCTCGTCGCGTGCAACGCAGATGATGGCCGCTCCAACGCCGCAACAAGCCTGACCACGCTGGGGTCGGTCACCGAGTCCGGTACGGGCACCGCAACCCAGGGCACCAACACCACCGGGCCCACCAGCGGTGGCTCGCAGAGTGCGACCAGTGCAGATGACTCCGGCGGGGGCCCCATCTTCGACATTGGCACCCTCCCCGATGTGGGTGGCCCGGACACCTCAGGTCCCGTGATCCCCGAGACCTGTGAGCAGGCCGAGGCCGGTGAGTCTTCGGTGGGCTGTCTGTTCTACGCGGTCGACATGGACAGCACCAGCGACGCGCTCCCCTACGCCATCGTGACCGCCAACGTGCAGACCGATGTGCCCGCCAACGTCTCCGTGCAGGTCCGCACCGGCGGGGTCTGGACCGACATCGCAGCACCGATCACGATCGCGCCGCTGTCGCTCAACGAGTTCATGCTCGACGATCGCCACCAGGAGGGCACGGGCATCCGAGCCGCGGGTGCCTACCGCGTCGTCGCGGACACTCCGATCGTCGTCTATCAGTTCAACCCGATCGACGGGGGATCCTCGCTTCTGTCCGACGCGTCGATGCTCTACCCGGCACCCGCCCTGGACTCGATCAACCACGTCATCAGCACCAACTTCGTCTCGTCCTCCGGCGGTGCCGGCTACCCCTACGTCACCATCGTGGGCACGGCCGACGGCACCAGCGTGCAGTTCACGGCCACCAACGCCACGCTGGCCGGAGGGGGCATTCCTGCCGCGGCCCCCGGCCAGACCATCACCATCGCCCTTCAAGATGGCGACGTCGCGCAGATCGTGGCTGCCAACCAGGCCAACGCCATGACCGGCTCGCGCATCGTGACCGACGAAGACCACCCGGTTGCAGTGCTGCCCGGTCACACCTGCATCAACATCCCCAGCAACGTCTGCTGCTGTGATCACCTCGAGGAGCAGCTCTCCGGCGTTCGTCAGTGGGGGCAGAACTTCATCGCGGCGCACATGCCGGTTCGGTCCGCCGGCAACCCCGAAGCCACCTTCTGGCAGGTCTACGCCTCCGAAGATGACACCACGATCTCCTTCGACTTCGATCCCGCGCTCACTGGCCTACCCGGGCCGGCATTCAATCTGGACGCGGGCATGGTGGGCGAGTTCATGGTGACGGCCCCCCCAGGCACAGAGGCGGACTTCGGCATCAGCGCCACAAAACCTATCGGCGTCGTCGGCTACATGGTCGGGGCCGAGGCCCTCGGGTCCGACATCGGTGACCCCGCCATGGCCCAGTACGTCTCCGTAGAGCAGTTTCTGCCCCGCTACGTCGTCCTCGTTCCGGGCACCTGGATCAACGACGTGCTCGTGCTGACCCGGCCCGCCGGAGCATCCATCACCATCGATGGCGTCGCGGTCGACGACACCCTGTTCGCACCCGTCGGCGCCGGGACCTTCGAAGTTGCGCGCGTACCCGTGCCCGACGGTGTGCATGTCCTCGACGGCGGGGATCAGAAGTTTGGCGTCGTGGTCGTCGGCTACGACCAACACGACAGCTACGCGTACATCGGCGGGACCGGGACGGGCATCATCAACCCGAACCCCGAGGGCTAGCGGCCGGTGCTGAACAAGGACGAACCAGACGCGTTGCGGCGCGCGCAACCGGGGGACACGGTTGAGATGTCCGCGACCCTCGTCCTTCGGCACCTCGTCGGATTTCGGGCTGAGCTCGGAGACAAGGCCGTCGACGAAGCGCTGAAGAAAATCCCCGCCCCGCTTCGTGAAGAAGTCGACGCGCTCGTGGCCGGCGCTTGGCTCGGCGTCGACAAGATCGACATCCTCTACGAGTCGATCGCTGCGCAAGCAGGCCGTTCGCTCGAGGAGTTGTTCCCTACGGTGATCGAGAGCGCCAACGAGCAGGTATTCAACACGGTCTGGAAGGCGCTCCTGCGACTCGCCCCGGGGCGAATGATCGTGCGTCGCGCGGCGGCCGTGTACCGCAAGAGCTACACGCACGGTGTGATGACCCCACGCGACGTCGAGGGTGGCGTCGAGCTCGACCTGACGCATTGGCCGGGCATTACCCGCAACCGGATCCTCGGCATCATCGCGGGCATGAGAGCCGCCCTCCGAATCTCCGGCAGCGCGGATGCACGCATCTCTCACCGTCGCACCTCCGACGGGGTCTGCTTCATGGTTCAGTTCTGAGCAGTCTATTCGCGTCCGTCGATCCGCCGCTCACGACAACCAAGAAAAAAAGGAGCCGGCGATCAAGCCGACTCCTCTTACCGTCACATGACGGCGTCTACCCGAGGTCTACTTTAGACAGGGCGGACGTTCTCGGCGCGTGGGCCTTTGGGACCTTCGCCTTCAGTGAACGAGACCTTCTGGCCTTCGCGAAGTTGGTCGTAGCTCGTGCCTTCGACGCTCGACATGTGGAAGAACATGTCCTGGCCACCACCTGTGTCGATGAATCCAAAACCCTTGTCCGTGAGACGCTTGATCGTACCTTCAGCCATTTTCTTGTGCTTTCGATTACCGCTCTCTAGGAGCGGAAGACCTCTCAATTGAGGCTAGCGACGCATGTAGCACGTCCGTCTACGAGTGTCCGAAGGTTTTATTTTTTTTCCGTGTGGACCCGTGCAGAGGCTCGTAGCGGGCAGTAGCGCTAAGCACGCCAGGGCGTCGAGCCGCGCCCCTCGGACGATTTTGGCGGTGTTTTTTCGGCCTCCGGTACATTTGTTCCGGTGTTTTCGCCCCTTGTGAGGCCTGTGAGGCCGTGATTCAGCGGAAACCGGCCGGCTCGCTCAGCGAACAACCCCGACCTTCAGCGCTTGGGAAGCGTCGCAGCCACCGTCTCGATATCGAACGATGTCTGGGGCTGGATGAGCGCTTCGATGACGTCCTGCAGCGCGGCCCGAGCCCGGAACAGCCGGGTGCGCGCCGTCACGGGTGAGATGCCAAAGATGGCCGCGATTTGGGGGCCGCTGAGGCCTTCCCAATACGACAGCTCCAAGATCGTCTGCTGTTCGACGGAGACCCGCTGCAGCGCTTGGAGGAGGATCTCATGCTCCTCTCGGGCCGCCACCACCGAGCTTGGCGTCATGCCGAGCGCGGCAACCGAGGTCACCCCGAGCTCGGCGTCGACCTTGCGCATCATCCGTCCGCGGGTTCGGAGGAATTGGTAGAGCTGCTTTCGCGCTGTCGCGAACAGGTAGGTCCGAAAGCTCGCGTCACCGCGAAAGCGGTCCTTGCCCTCGACGCAACCCATGAACGTGCGCTGGATGAGATCGTCGACGTCATCTTCGTTGACCTTGTTCCGGAAGAAGCGGCGAACGGGACGGAAGTGACGGCGAAAAAGCACGTCGCCCGATGCCTTGTCGCCCTCCCGCCATCGAGTCAGCAGCGCGTTGTCGTCGTCGGGCATCTTGCGAAGCGGCGTCGAACGTAGCCGGTGCGACCGATCACGGCAATCCTCGGCTGGGGGTTTGGTGTTGACCGTTTCGGTGATACCGCCGAGCTGTGACAGACGCTCGTAACGACCCGGACGAGCCACAACTCGAACCACAGGACGAGCCGCCCGGCCTGGAGACCGACCTACAGCTGGCGCGAATCTCGAGGGGCCTGTTCCAAGACGACTCGCAACCTGCGCGGCTTGGAAGATTCGTCGTGGTCGACCGGATCGGCTCCGGTGCAATGGGAACCGTGCTGCGGGCATACGACCCCCAGCTCCACCGGAATGTCGCCATCAAGGTCCTGCGCACCCAGGCCAGCGAGCGGGACCCCGGGGCACGCGCACGCTTGGACCGAGAGGCCACAACGCTGGCGCAGCTCAACCACCCCAACGTCGTGTCGGTGCACGAGGTGGGAACGACGCAGGGACAGATGTTCGTCGCGATGGAGATGGTCGACGGCGGTGACCTGGCGGCCTGGCTCAGCGAACGGCCCGATCCATCGAGCCGATTCTCAGAAACACTCGAGCTTCTGCTTCAAGCCGGCCGCGGCTTGTCTGCTGCACACGAAGCCGGTGTCGTGCATCGCGACTTCAAGCCCGCGAACGTCCTGCTTGGAACCGACGGCCGAGTCCGGGTCGCAGACTTTGGCTTGGCCCGAGTCGGCGCTTCGACCGAGCTGCTCGAGTCACGGGACGCCGAAGCCGATGAAGCCAAGTCGGCATCGGTCACCCAAACGGGCGCCGTCGTTGGCACCCCCGCATACATGGCCCCCGAGCACAGGAACGGTCAGCCCGCCGACGTCCTCGCGGACCAGTACTCCTTCTGCGTCACCGCATGGGAAGCACTCTTTGGGGTCCGCCCGAGCCCAGGGGTAAAGCTCGCCCTCTCCTCGGGGATGAGCTCCCAGGCCCGGTCCGTTGCCGCGGTCCTCGAGCGTGGGCTCGCCCCTGATCCCACGGCTCGATTCGAGGACATGTCGACGCTGCTCGATGCCCTGGCGCGCAACCCCGTCCTACGTCGACGACGCCTCGCCGTGGGGGCGCTTGGCATCCTCAGCGTGGGGGCAGTGTTCGCCGGCTACAGCCTCGAACGATCATCGCGGTGTGACGACGTCGTCGAGCCAGCCGAGGCGATCTGGAACCTCACCAGAGGCCAGGAGCTCCAGCAGGGATTCAGCTCCGTGCAGTGGGCGGGGGCACAGCGAAGCTGGGAGCGATTCTCTCAGGACGCGGACGCGTACGTCGAGCACTGGAAGACGACCGTCCGGGGCAGCTGCCACGCAGCTCGGGTCGAGCAGACACTGGATCCCAAGACCTACGAAGCACAGTCCGCGTGTTTCGAAGATCGACTGGCCCGGTTCGCCGGGGTGTTGGACGTCTACTCCGAGCCCACCCGCGACCTGGTCGTCTCCGGGTTTTCGTTGTCCCGCGCCGTGGGCCCGCTGCAGGTTTGCGTCGATCGCCCGCAGCCGATCGCGGCAGGCTCCCGGCTCCTGATGAAGGAACTCGGGCGCGGGCTGGGCGTGTTGAGAGCGGGCAACCTCGCCGACGGGGCAGAGATTCTCGAGCATGTCCTTGCCCAGGCTCAGACCCAAGAACTCCCGCTCGTGGAGATGCAGGCGCTCGCCGCTATCGGTGAGACGCGAGACCGACTGCAGGGGCCGGAGCATTCCGTCGCGACGCGCGAGCAGGCGTACTGGATGGCCTTGGAGCACGGGGACGATGCGCTCGCAGCCCAGGTGGCGAGTTCGCTGGCGTTCAGCTTGGCGAGCACCCGGGACCTCGACGCGGCCCAGCGGTGGCTGAAGCCCGCGACCGTCCTGGGCACCCGGGCTGGCCTTGGCCCCGACGAACGCTCGGAGCTCGAGGGCTCCAGAGCACGCGTCGCGTACGCCCGCGGGGACCTGCAGACGGCGCAAACCCACTTCGAGGAAAGCCACCGCCTGGCGATCTCCGCGTGGGGGCTCGATCACCCCAACACGGTGGCTTCCGAACAGAACCTCGCCCAGGTCCTCATCGGTCAAGGAGAGCTCGACCGCGCGATCGAGCTCATCGAGCATTCGCTTCGAGTTCGGGTCGACCACCTCGGCCCGTGGCATCCCGACGTTGCCCGCGTGTACTCCACGCTTGGAGTCGCGACGGGCATGCAGCAGCGACTCGGCGAAGCGGCCGAACACTTCGAGCACGCTGCGGAGATCCTCACCGAAACCTATGGCCGCGAGCATCGCGAAGTCGCGTCCGCGCTCACCTCGTTGGGGCAAGCCACCCAAGCGCTTGGCAACGAGGCCGGAGCGCAGCGGTACTACACCGAGGCCGTCGCAATTTTCGCCAAGGTCGCGAGTCCCGATGACACGCTGGCCCTCACGGCGCGCATGAATTTGGGCCGCTCGCTGGTGTCCAACGGGCGCTGCGCGAAGGCGCGACCGCTGCTCAGCGACGTCGCACAAGCCCTCGCCGAGCGCTCCGAACAAGACCCTCGACTTGCGATCATTCGTTGGATGCTTGGCGCATGCCAGGTCCGACTCGGCCACCACGTCGCTGCAGCCCAGCCTCTCGAAGCCGCGCTCGAGGCTTTCAAGGGCCGGCCCAACGAAGAAGGAGGCGTTCTCGTCGCCATCGCGCGCATGCATCGGGTCACGGGGAAGACCCAGGAGGGACTCGAGATGGTCGGCCGAGCCCTCGCGTTGCTCGAGGGTGACAACGCCGACCCGCTCACCCGGGCCGAAGCACTCACGGTTCACGCGTGGCTCGATCTCGACCACGGCGATCTCGACGGCGCGCTGAAGCACGCGCGAGCATCGGCTGAACTCTATCAAGGCTCTCCCACCGCGCCGGCACTGCGCGTGGCCGGCTGGGGCGAAGCCGCTCGGGTCCTGATCGCCGTCGGAGCTCCGAGCGAAGCGAAGGTCACGGCCCTCGCAGCGCACGCCCTGATCGAGCCTCCGGAGGTTGCGAGGCAGCTGGCGCCCGCACTGACCGCGGACCTCTACCTCTCGCTGGCCGAAGCCGAGATCGCCACGGACGCCGACGCTTCGAAGCGTTGGGCCCAACGGGCGCTTTCCGCGTTGAAAGACACCGATGCATCCTACGATCGCGATCGTCAGTTGGCGTTGGAGCTCGCGGATCTTCCGTAGCCGCCCCGCCGAGAAACCCCGCCCGGCGGATCTGCCAGCCGTCTTGGCACCGCTCAGGATTGCTTGGGAGCCGCCAGCATTCGCTTGGGTACCCACCCTGAGGCGGGCACGGCACGAATGGTTGGCGAGCGCTCGAGGACGTGTGAGCGCGTATCGGCCCGCTTGGCGGCCCACAGTCGGTTGCCTCGCCGCTGAAACGCGCCGAGGCCCAACGCGGCCAGCCCCAGGCCCGCGAAGTACAGCAACGCAAACAGCTTGGTGACCGCGCTGTGGAGGCCGGCGTGAACGAGGGGTACGGCAAACACCAGCATGCAGATCCCCAGGCCCATGATCTCCCAGGATCGCTGCGTCATCGACTCCATCAACCCCGGCACTCTAGGGTGCAGGTACGCGAAGCGGGCGATGCCCTGCTCCGAAGACACCCATCGGTCCCAGACGAACGTGTGCTCGCATCCTTCTGCTGGACACACGATGGCCGCTGCCAGCGCCGAGGGTCGCGGAAACCACGCCTGCGCGCCACAGTGCGGACAGCGAATGGTCGTGTCGACCTCTACGTACTCCTCTCGCAGCGGGTCCACCGATCGGTACCTTAGCCTCAAATCCCGCGCACGCTCGTCACGAGAGCACAGCAGCGCTCAGCGTGACTCGAGCACGTCCAGCAAGGCGCCGAGGTTTTCGCGCAGCGCGTCGATCCGCTTGGCTCCGAGTTCCTTGACCAGCCCTTCCTCGAACTCCGCCAGCACGGCCAGACCGTCGAACAGGACCAGCCGACCATCTCGGCGCGCAAACCGGACCAGCTTGGCGCGTCCGTCGGTGGGGTCCGGCACGCGCTCGAGCACATCCATCGACTCCAGCTCGGTGACGAGCTGTCCCACGGCCTGCTTGCTCAGTCCCATGCGCTGCGCGATGTCGGTGATGCGGGTGCCCTCCAGGTCGATGTGGGGAAACAGCGTCGTGTGGGCCGGGCGAACGTCCTGCGAGCTCAGCTCACGAACCCGAGCCATCGCCTGCTCGTTGAGCAGTCGGGCCGCCTTGATCAGCACCTGCCCAAGGCTCGCGCGCTTGCGGGCCTCAAGCTCCGCGACATGCTTCGGATCGACCGCCATCGGAAATATGGTCAAGTCTACTTGACTATTTAGTCAAGCGTGGTTGACTATTCCTCGAGATGCACGAAACAGGTCTAGAACCGCTGGCCGAGGGTCTATGGGGAACCGAGCATGACCACTTCATGAACGGCATCGTGCACTTTCGCGGGCGCATGAGCGTCGTGCGGTTGAAGTCCGGCGGCCTCCTGCTGCACTCCGTGGTGCCGATCGACGATGCACTTGGCGCCGAGCTGGCCGCCCTCGGCCCGGTCGAACACATCGTCGCGCCCAACCTGCTGCACCACACCCACCTGGCCCCGGCGATCGAACGCTTCCCCAGCGCAACCGTGTGGGGCGTTCGAGGCCTCGCGCGAAAGCGTGCGGACGTGCGCTTCGACAAGACCCTCGGCGAAGACACCCCGCAGTGGGCAGGCGAGCTCGCCCCGCTTCAGATCCAGGGGATCCCGTGGGCGACCGAGACGGTCTTCTTTCACCACGCGAGCAAGAGCGTGATCGTGACGGACCTCGTGTTCAACGTGCACGACGTGCGCGGCTGGATCTCGCCGTGGGTGTTTCGGATGGCGGGCACGTACCGTCGTTTCGCGCAAAGTCGCTTGCTGCGGCGCGCCATCCAGGACGCGGATGCAGCGTCGAGCAGCGTGGAAGAGATGCTCCGGTGGCCGATCGAGCGCGTCATCATGGCCCACGGACGGGTGGTCGATCGCAACGCAAAGGCACAGCTGGCCGAAGCGCTCGCCCCCATGATGCCGCGGACGGCGTTGGCCTCGGCGTCGTGAGTCGGGCCCGCGCGCCGAGGGCAACCTGGTCTCGGCGAACTGCCGGACCAACGTCCGAGGATCGGACCGCGGGAAGATCGGCTGAACCCGGCTTCTCCACAAGTCGGTGACGATCAAGCTTCGAGCGAAGTCGTAGCAGGCCGGGAACATCTCGGGTCCCTCGCGCGTCCGAATTCTTCGTGAGTTGCGACGACGAGTCCGCGTGGCTGGCGGCCGAGCGCCGTCGCCGGCGGCGCCAGATATTGGGCGTGCTCACCTTCGCGCTGGCAACGCTGCTTGCGGTGGGGCCGGTGTGGACCTCGGCCCCGCCCAAGCCCGCGGCGGCGAAGACGATCACGACGGCAACCCAACCCGTCGCTTCGCGGCCCGGCGCTCCCGAGCCCGCGCCAACCGACTCCCCCGCCCAGATGCTCGAGGCGCCCGAGGTCCTCACCGAGCCCGACCCCCGCATGGAGCCGGCGAGTCGGCCCGCGCGCAAGCTGCTGGCGCTCAAGGACGAGATCCAGGCCAGCATGACGCAGACCGCCTACGAACACCGCACCCG
>CAYGTG010000218.1:0-9856 GCA_964352485.1 uncultured Nannocystaceae bacterium
GTACTCCTCCATCCCGGCTTTTTCCCACTTCATTTCGCTTAACCGCAAGCGGCGCCGCCCATCACCAAACCACCACCCGGTAGCGGGGCGACACTGTTGACGATCGGCGCGTCGACGACGGCGCCGGATTGAATGATGTACGGCCCATCGAGCGTTCCGTCGGGTTCGGCCCAGCCGAACAGCGTGCACCGGTTGAGGCAGTCGGTGACGTCCTGTCCGTCGAGGGCGAGCGATCCCCGAAACACGCCAATGAAGCTGGTGAGCTCGCCATCGGTCGCGACGTCGGTGAGGTTGACGAACGGCGTCGAGCCGCCGAGCTGGTTGGTCTCCAGGAGGTGAGTCCAGAGGTACTCGCCGTTTGCGTCGAGGAGAGCGAGCACGCCGCGCAGGTTGGCGATGCCGGTGGCGGCCGGCAGCGGGTCGAGAGGATCGACCGCGATCTCGGTGTCGCCGACATCGGCGATCAGGATGGTCGATCCATCGACGGGCGCGAGCGCGACGACCTGCTCGAACGACGCCACCACCTGCGGAGTCGCGTCCCCGATGCGGGCGGCCGCAGCCGCGGTCCCCTCACCGCGAAGGGAAGCGCAGATCTCCGGGCCACCCGTGGTCTCGCTGGAGCTTTCGTCCCCGGAACTCTCCTCCCCAGAGCCCGCGGAGCTACTCGTCGGTCCGTCCGACGACCCGGTGATGTCGGTGCCAGCGGTCGTCGTGGTGGTGCTCGCGGACGTGCCGGAGCCGCTCGTCATTCCCGGAGGATCCGTGGAGTCGACGCTGGTGGTCCCATCCCCGGCCGGGCTGCCGCCGTCGGTGCCGGTGAGGCCCGCGTCGTCGGCGCAGGCAGGGAGGAGGGGCAGAAAGGCTAGGGCAAGGGCAAAGCGAGACATCACAGAGGCCTGCGGCGAGGTGCCGTACGAATACTGACGCGCTTCCACTTCGAAGTCGCGCCTCCCTCGAACGACTTTCGCGAGCGACCAGGCTCATCCCGCGATCGGGCACGCGAGGGCGAGCACGACCGCGGCGTTGTTGTCCTCGTTGCACTCCGCGGCGGTCTCGGGCGCGTCGACGTCCACGAAGTAGTCCTGCGATTCGGTCATCGAGGGCTCGACCCACGACAGGTCGACGTCCGCGCCGGGAAGGAGCGGGGTTGGGGTCGACTGGGTTCCAACGAGCTCCCCGGTGGCGTCGGTGCCCCGGTAGAGGCGCACCTCGATCCCGGCCTCTACGCCGGCCGAGCCGACGTTGCGGACGGTCGTGATGATCTCGATCTCTTCGGCCTGACAGTTGAACAGTGACGCCGACACGTCGACGGTCAGATCGGGGGCGTTGAACACGCCCAGACCTTGGAAGTTCTGTCGGAAGTTGTTGAGCTCTGGGTTGTCCCAGTTGTCGTTTAGGACCGAGGGGGTGAGCCCGTCCGCGGTCGCGTTGGTGACGTGATACGTGTGCGATGTCCAGACGCGTCGTGTGCGGACCCATCGGTCGTTCGGGTCGCCGTAGGCAAAGACCCCCCGCCGCGGTGTGTAGCCCGGGATCGCCCCACAGGTGTTTCCCGCGTCGCTGTCGTTGGCCACGACGAGCAGCTCCGAGTTTCCGTCGCCGTCCACGTCGACGACGATCGGGTACTCGTGGATCGTGCTCGTCGAGTTCTCCTCTTCGAACAAGACGTTGCCGCTCGCGCCGTCGTAGACGCGGACGTAGCACTCGTCGCCGTAGACGACCTCCGCAGCACCGTCGCCCTGGAAGTCGAACACCGAGGACCCCGTCGTATTCGAGCTCTCGTCTTGGGTCGTCGAGCGCCAGCGGCTGTACACCCCCCCTGCGGCGGGCGCAGGATCTCCGGGCGGAACGACCACGTCCTCGCCCTCGCGGTTGAGGTCGTAGACCGCGTAGGCGCTGGCCCCCGCGACGCCGATCTCGGGGCGGCCGTCGCCGTCGAAGTCCGCGACGGTCGGAGGCCCTCCTCGGCCACCTCCGTACAGCGGAACGGCCGCAGTCCGAAGCCCCGGATCGACATCACACGCCCCGCCGGTCGGGTCCACACCGCACCACAGGGCTCCGGTCGCGCCGTCGAGGATGGTGAGCGTTCCGTCAGCTGGGGTGGTGAAGGGCGCGGGGTCACCGACCAGGACCACCTCGGGATCGCCGTCGAGATCGAGATCCGCGACCGCGGGGAATCCGTCGGGGCCCGCGTGCTCCCAGAACAGGGTGAGGTCGACAGAGGGCGTACCTCCGCCCGCGTTCCAGTCGACCGACCACGCCTGTCGACCCGAGATGATCTCCGGGTAGCCGTCGCCGTCGAGATCTGCGGCGGTGGAGATCCCGCCGAGGTAGTTGCCGTTGCTCCCCGAGATGCCGCCTCCGTAGTTCGTCGTGCCGATGAAGACAGCTTGGTCGAAGACCACGGTGCCGTCGTCATCGAGGACGGCGCTGCCGAAGATGACCTCCGACGCGTCGTCGTCGTCGAGGTTGGCGAACGCTGGCGCGCCGTGGCGGACGTAGATGTAGTAGGGCGAGCCGTCAGGGGCGTGGCTGCTCCAGATCCTCTCGCCGGTGCCGTCGACGGCGTGAATGAGCGAGGAGTTGTTGGCGAAGGGGGCGATCGCGACCTCCGGCCGCCCCGCATAGACGATGTCCGGACGCGCGTCACCGTCGACGTCGGCGAGCCCAACGGTGGAGCGCCCGTACGAGCCGTACTGATCGGCTACGGGATCGTGCGTGATCCTGAACTGTTCGACGCCGCTGGTCCCGTCGAGGACGACGATCTCTCCCTGAAACTCGATGCCGCCGACCCCGAACGTTCCGATGACGACCTCGGGCTCTCCGTCTCCGTCGACATCGGCGACCGCGGGCATCGATATCACCTCGTCGGTTTCGAAGGACCATTCGATGGTGGCCTCGAAGTCGCCCAGCTCCGGCACCACTTCGCAGCTGACGTCCTCGGGCTGCGGGAGGCACTGCCCGAGGGTCGGCTCGCAGAACTCGCCCGCTTCGCAATCATAGGCGTCCGCACACGCCGCTCCGGGGCTGGTGCACGCGTCCGCCAGGCAGACCTGTCCGGCGTCACAGCACTCGTCGAACGCCGCGCCACAGCGCACACCCACCGTGCACGTCGGGAGGCAGGTGCCGTCGACGCAGTCTTCGGTGGTCTCGCAGCACTCGGAGCCACACACGAGGCGTTCGCACGCGGGCTCGACCGTGCCCGTCGTCTCCGTTCCAGGGCCCACGGAGGTCTGCGCGTCGCCGGATGAGCTCGCGCCGTCGCCCGTGGTGCTCGTCGGCGTACCGCTGGTGTCACTGGCGGTGCTCGTCCCCGGGGAGACCACGTCGTCCTCTTCGGCGCGAGGATCCTCTCCGCAAGCGACCGTCCATGCCCCGAGTCCGAGCATCAAGGCGAGAGGGTGACGGATGGACGCGGTCGAAGGCATCGATCCATCTTCGCCGACTTCTCGCATCGGTCAAAGTCGGCGGATGATTCAGCCCGGCGCTGCGCAGTAGGGCACGCCCAGCGGGTCGTCCGTGCAAATCGACAGGGACTCCGGGCAGTCGGCGGGCACGTTGCACGGGATGACGCAGAACCCCATCGCGCACTCGGTTGGCGCATCGAAGAGGAACGGGCAGTCGAGAGGGCTGTCGCACTGCGGGGCGCAGACGTCGGTGTTGGCCGAAGAGATGCATTCCGCAAAGAATCCGCAGCCGCACCCGAAGCCCGGACCGACACGCCCTCTTCGTCGATTCGGAGTTCCTCGCCGAGCACTTCCTCGACGAGTTTTCTGGCCAAACGGCGGCCCCTCGCATCGGCTGCTTCCTCGTCGGAGAACAGATCGTCTGCAGACGGAACCCGGCTAAAAGGCCGAAACAGCCCTTGCACCTGCCGGCTGCGAAGACTGCGCGACTCATCGCTCGGATCCTCTCGGTCCGTGAGGTTGCGGCTCGCGCCGTATCCAAGGACGAGGAGCTGCGGTGCGCCAACCGTATCGGGTTCGGGCCACGTCCATCGCACGGTCGTCGGACCCACAAGGTCGACAGCGTGCGCGTCAGCACCGTAGGTCGTGAGGTCTTCGATAGCGGTCCTGCCGAGTTCTGGTGCGAACGCCTCACCGAGGCAGGCGATCGCGATCGCTTGGAGAACCGCCGACTTCCCCGCACCGTTGATCCCGGCGATGCAGGTCCAGTGTCCTTCGAGAGCCGTCTCGCGGTGCAGGTCGATATCCAGCGAGCTGAAGCACTTGAAGTTTCGCAGCTCGACGCGATGGACGAAGGGTGGGCCCGCGGCGGAAACGAGAGTCGTCGTTCCTTGGAGCAGCGGCCCTTTTGTCAGTGCCGCGACAGCATCCCCGTCGAGCGACCAGCCTTCCGACAGCTCCCAGAAGAACGTCTTGAGGGCAGGACCCGGGTCACCTCGTCGCGCGGAGACCTCACCTTGCATGAGAGCAGGGGATGGCGACGCGCTCGGTTTCTCCAGCCAGAGCTCGCGACTCAGCCAGTAAAGGGCTTGCACGTCGATGGGATCGCGGCTGCCCTCAATACATCTGATGACCCGCGCTTCGGCGTCGAGGACCCATCTATCTCGGAGCGCTCTGATCGTCTCGCGGATCGCCTCTCGCTCGGTGCGGAGGCCGCGAGTGGCGCGTGGAGCGAGCACGCCAAGCTCAAACTTGATTGGGACCTTCGAGTGTTCGGCGACTGGGGATGCCGGTTGCCCACGTCGGTCTTCTGCGACGAGTCGGCCCCCGACCACTTCAACTGGCCGTGTGGCAGAGAGGGTCCACCCCTCGTGGAATACAACCGTCGGCGTGGCAGACGATTCGTCCACGTAGGCGCTCAAGAAGACCGGAGAGAGTATGCCCTCTTCGCTGGCGAGCCAGGCACGGGCGAACGCGTAGAGCTCCGAGACCGCGACCCGTTCGACGTCGCCGAGGACCAGGGTTCTCTGCTTCGGCAGTACTTTCGCGTCAAAGGGCGTCCGCTCGTCCATAGGGAGGTCTGAGACTACCGCGATCTCTCGACGGCTATGCTCATGATAGCGTCTCAGCGTGGCGACGATTTGGCATGCTCATCAGCGCTGTGAGACTTGCGGTTGGGCAGGCATGACCAAGGCGCACCGGCTGAACGTGGTCATCGGGCTCGCCTACATCGTAGCGGCCATCGCCCTCGTTGCTCTGGACGCGACCGAGGTATGGAGTTTCCCGAAGAGAGGGGCCTGGGCATGGGTTTTCGCTGGCTCGGCATTGTTCTGGTACTTTGTCCTGCCAACGCAAGGTCTGGCGCATGAATGCCTGCCCGCGGTGCGGTACGGCGATGGCGGTCGAACTTCACGCAGGCACGAGAAGGAACGAGCAGGGCGACGACTGACGCCCTCGAGCTTGGCGGCGAAGCTTGCGCTAGCCTCTCGGGCGTGCGTGCCGTCGCCATCCTTGGCGTAGTCGCTTGCCTTGCTTGCGGAGCCACCAACACCGGTCCTCCGGTCGAGCCGAGGCGCGATCCGGCGAGGCGACCCTCGAACCGCGACGTCGGCGTGGAGCAGACACCCGAGGATCACGGCCCGATCTCGGCGAGCATGCGGCAGCTCGTTCTCGTCCGGGGCGGCGGCTGGGACGACATTCGCGGTCGCGCTCAGCGGTTCGAACGCGTCGAGATCGGTGGGGAGTGGAGAGCCGTCGGAGAGCCCTTCGATGTGGTTTTTGGTCATGCGGGCCTGGCCTGGGGCCACGGCCTGCATGGCCACGGCATACCGCCGGGGCTGGACCCCGCGCCGAACAAGTCGGAAGGTGATGGCCGGTCGCCCGCGGGTGTCTTTTCGATCGGAGCTGCCTACGGTCGTGCTCCCTCGAATGACACGGCTTTGCCGTACGCGCACGAATCGGCCTCGCTGCGGTGTATCGACGACCCGAGTTCGGCTCACTACAACCGGATCGTCGACGCCGCCGAGGTCAACCAGGACTGGGCGAGTGCCGAGCCGATGCGCCGCTACTACGACCTCGCAATCGTGGTTGAGCACAACCCCGACCACGAGCAAGGCGCCGGCAGCTGCATCTTCTTGCACCCGTGGAAAGACCCCGACACGCCCGTGACCGGGTGTACGGCGATGGACGCCGGCATTCTCGACGTGCTCGCCGCCTGGCTCGATCCCGACGCGCTGATCGTCACGCTACCCGGCGAGGTCATGGTCGACCTGCGCGAGGCCTGGTCGCTACCTGCGTTTCCTGGATAGCGATTGCTCAGGTCGCGTTGCTCGGGCCTCGGTGAATCGAGAGCACATCGAGTTCGACATGACGTTCGACCAGCACGCCATCGCAATCGTCCACGGCCATCAGCTCAGCGACTGAGTTCACCCCCCACGCTTGGAGAGCCATTTCTGGACTTCGGCCTTGGAACCCGCGTGCGCCTTCGAGTCGGCGTAGACCGCCAGCGCGGCGCGGGCGAGTTCGAGGCTCTCCTTGGTGACGCCGCCGCGTGGCTCGGGCGCGAGCGCACGTGCGAGGACGAACTGAGCGTCCGCGAGGGAGGCCGCATCCACTTTGGGCCCGCTGCGTAAGGCGACCGCCCGACGAGCGGGAGCGATGGCCGCGGCGGGCTGCCCATGGTTGAGTTCCAAATCGGCGAGACTGACCAACGGCTGCGCCAGTACAGGGTCGTCGTCGCCGAGTGCTCGCGCCCAGTCTTCCATGAGCTCGGAAAGCAACGCCCGGCTCCGTTCCATTTCGTCGGCCTGTGCGTAGAGGAGCGCCAGGTTCTTGGCCGCGTTCCAGATCCGCGGGTGGCCGGCCCCGTGGAGTTCTTGGCGGATCGCGAGGGTCCGCTCGAACATGGGGCGTGCCTCCTCGGGCCGTTGGTTGAGCGCTTCGAGGACGGCGAGTTCCTCGAGCGTGTCGGCCACGAGCGCGTGGCTGCGGCCATACACCGTCTCGCGGATGTTGAGCGCGCGCTGAAACAGGCCACGAGCTTGGCGAACCCCCTTCGCCTCTCGCGCGATGAGCGCAAGATTGAACAGGACGAATGCAACCTTGGCGTCCCCGGGACCCAACGTCGCCTCGAGACCCTGCCGTGCGCGCTCGTAGTGAGCCTTGGCTTCGGGGAGTCGACCCGCCATGTGGTGGACGGTGCCGAGCGAGTTCAACGCGTTCGCGGTCTTGAAGTGAAGCGGGCCGAGCCGAGCTTCGTAGATCTCCACCCCGCGCGCCGCGTGTTCCAGAGCGGGGTCGAGCTCGCGCACTGCGAGATGCGCCGCAGCGAGATGTACATGCGCCATGCCGACGAGCACGTGATCATCGCCGAGCGCGGCCTCATAGGTTTTCAAGGCCCGCTGATGCAGAGCGAGCGATTCAGCTCGGTCTCCCTTGTCGCCCACGGTGTTGGCCATGCCCACCAGGGTCTGGGCGACGTCGGGGTGCGTATCCCCGAGGATCTCCCGTCGGATGGAGATCGCGGCGTCGAACTGCGTCATGGCCTCGTCGAATCGAGACACTTCCTCGTACAGGTTTCCGAGGTTGTTGCGGGTGCGCGCGACCAGCAGATGCTCGGTCCCGAGATTCGCCTGGAGGAGCTCCACGGCTTCGAGGTAGCCGGCCTCGGCTTCGTCGAACCGTTTCAGCTGCTTGAGGAGGCTCGATCGGCGATGCAGCTGGGCGGCGCGACGCAGCGGCGTCTCCCCGCGGGCGCGCTCGTGCACCTCGGCGAGGCGCATCCACAACATGCCGCGGTCGGGCTCCTGGCGCTGCACACCGAGCAGAGTGGCGAGCTCGAGCGCGAGCCCGCTGGCGATGTCGACACTCTGACTGTCGACAGCCTCGAGGTAGCCCTCGACGAGCCGGGACTCGGCCGCCTCGAAATCGCCTCGCCCACTGAGGGCCCGTCCCAGCCGCAGACTGAGTTCCGCATGAAACGGTGCCCAACTCCGTGCATCAGGGCGTGCGTCTAAGGCCTCGGCGGCCTCCACCGCAGCGTCATACTGAGCGGTGAGCAGCAAGGCATCCAAGCTCGCCAGCTCGCCGCGCAGCGCCGCGACTTTGGATCGCTCGGTCGATGGAGGCAGTGCGCGTACCCGGAGTGCGTCTTCGTCCAGACAGTCATCGACGCCCCCGAGTTCGAACAACGCGGGCACGAACTGCAGGAGCACCGCGCGATCGTCGGTCTGCGTCACCGCCTCGAGCGTGGCGCCGAGGGTTTGCTTGCGGTCGTCCAGGCACCACGTCGCGCGCGCTTGCATATCCCCAGCGCGATCTACCTGTCCGGGAGCCTCGAGGCAGCTGCGCGTGCGGGCGTCGGACCAATCCGCCGCCATGCCGTCGAGCAATGTCGTCGCGGATGCGAGCGTGCGAGTGGAGGCGTCCTCGCCCAATGGTTCGAACACATCGCGCAGGCGCGTCGCGACGTCGTCGTTCCAGACCTTGTCGATGGCCCGGCCGTCGTTTTCGCACGCCTGCACGCGACGGCGCTCGGCCACCTCACCGGCGGCCCACAGTGCGGTCGCGCCCGACAACAACGCCGCCGCGCCCACAGCCAGCCACCGACGTTTGGAATGACGCCTTCCCGTCTCGACGGCGTCGAGCAGCGCCCGCATCGATTCAAAGCGGTCGGAGCGGTCGGTCGAAAGACCACGCTCGCACAGGCGCAGCAGCCAGGCCGGCACGCTCGCGCCCTTCGGAACCGGCTTGCGAATCCCCTCGGTGACGTTCATGCCCAGCGTCAGCACCGAGTCGCCTTCGAACGGGCGTTCGCCAAACAAGGCCTCCCACAGCGTCACGCAGAAGCTGAACTGATCGGTGCGCGCGTCGGTGGGCTCGCGCGTGAACTGCTCGGGAGCCATATACGCGGGCGTGCCCACGATGCTCCCAGCCTTTGTCAGGTCCGCGCTCGAGGTCGCCTGAAGGGCGAGCTCTGTGCCGCTCTCCTCGAAACGCGCTTCTGCATGAGGCTCGTTGGGTTCTGAGCTGTTGTCGGCGTCGCTACGCACGAGACCGAAGTCCATCACCCGCACCCGCCCGTCGTGACCGACCATGACGTTGTCGGGCTTGAAGTCGCGATGGACCAACCCCTCGTCGTGCGCGGCGACCAGACCGCGTGCCGCCTGCTCGAGAACGCCGAGGACCTCCTGCCACCGAGCACCGGTGCGCTTGCGCCAACCGCCGAAGGTCTCCCCGTCGATGAACTCCATCGCGATGTAGACGTCGCCGCGGTGCTTGCCCACCTCGAACACGGTCACCACGTTGGCGTGATCGACCTGCGCCATCGCTTGGGCCTCTCGCATGAGGCGCGCACGGCCGATGCTCTGGTCATGACCAGACTCGACACGCAGCAGCTTGATCGCCACCTTGCGATTGAGCTCGACGTCGTATGCCGCGTACACGATGCCCATCCCGCCAGCACCGAGCCGATCGACGATGGTGAAGTGACCGATCTGCTCGCCGCGCCGGGGTGCATCGGCGTCGGACCCCAAGTCGGCCCCGTCGTCCAGCGTCCGCTGGGACGACGGTGTGAACGCATCGGTCACGAACGACAGGGTAGGCCGCTGGGCGCCCTAGGCCGAGGGACATTCACGCGGTCAAGGCTTCTTCCCCGCTTTGATCTTCACCGTCTCGCCTCCCTCGAGTCCGAGTTCGACCGTCGCGCCGACCTTGACTTGGGACAGCGGGTAGTAGCGAGGGACGTTGTCTCCGGTCACGTCGTGACCACCCACCTTGACGATCTTCGCGCCGGGATGGAGGAGTACGGCCGGGGGGCATGAGATGGCGGCGGGAGCGCAGGGGAGCGCCGGGGATCAGGATCGCGGTGTAGAGTGAAGCTGAGCCAGCGAGTGCCCCGGGTTGCGCAAGCCGAGGTGCAGAACACTCCCAAAGCGTCCGAATCACGCCGG